>NZ_JBHUQE010000020.1:0-59485 GCF_042687825.1 Sedimentitalea sediminis
ACGAGGGCAACGAGGGCAACGAATCCTCGCTCAATGACGAGGGCAACGAAGGCAACGAGTTCACCCCGAACGACGAGGGCGACGAAGGCAACGAAAGCACCCCGGGTGACGAAGGCAACGAAGGCAACGAGGCGTCCCCGAATGACGAGGGCGACGAGGGCAACGAGCCCGTTGACTCGGACTTTGCCGGCAACGAGGGCGATGAGGGCAACGAGGGCGACGCAGCCAACGAAGGCAACAAAGACAGCGAGAACTCTGCGGTCGACGAAGGCGACGAAGGCACCGAGCCGTCCCCGAATGACGAAGGCAACGAAGGCAACGAGGCGGCCCCGAATGACGAGGGCGACGAGGGCAACGAGCCCATTGACCCGGACTTTGCCGGCAACGAAGGCGATGAGGGCAACGAGGGCGACGAAGCCAACGAAGGCAACGAAGGCAGCGAGGCCGCTGCGGGCGACGAAGGCGACGAAGGCAACGAAGGCAACGAATGCAACGAAGGCAACGAAGGCAACGAGGCGGCCCCGAATGACGAGGGCGACGAGGGCAACGAGCCCGTTGACTCGGACTTTGCCGGCAACGAGGGCGATGAGGGCAACGAGGGCGACGCAGCCAACGAAGGCAACGAAGGCAGCGAGGCCTCTGCGGTCGACGAAGGCGACGAAGGCCACGAGCCGTCCCCGAATGACGAAGGCAACGAAGGCCACGAGTTCACCCCGAATGAAGAGGGTAACGAGGGCAACGAACCATCGCCCTTTGACGAAGGCAACGAAGGTAACGAAGGCGACGAAGGTCACGAAGGCAACGAAGCCGGTCGCGACGCAGGTAACGAGGGTAACGAAGGAGACGAAGGTAACGAAGGCAACGAAGGCGACGAAGGTAACGAAGGCAACGAAGGCGACGAAGGTAACGAAGGCAACGAAGGCGACGAAGGTAACGAAGGCAACGAAGGCGACGAAGGCAACGAAGGCAACGAGTTCACCCCGAATGACGAGGGTAACGAGGGCAACGAACCGTCGCCCTTTGACGAAGGCAACGAAGGTAACGAAGGCGACGAAGGCAACGAAGGCAACGAAGCCGGTCGCGACGAAGGTAACGAAGGTAACGAAGGCGACGAAGGTAACGAAGGCAACGAAGCCGGTCGCGACGAAGGCAACGAGGGCAACGAAGGCGACGAAGGTAACGAAGGCAACGAAGTCGGTCGCGACGAAGGCAACGAGGGCAACGAAGGCGACGAAGGCAACGAGGGCAACGAGCCCGGCGTCGATGAGGGCGACGAAGGCAACGAAGTTGACTCTAACGATCAGAGCAACGAAGGCAAAGAAGGCGACGAAGGTAACGAAGGCACCGAAGTCGGTCGCGACGAAGGCCACGAGGGCAACGAAGGCGACGAGGGCAACGAGGGCAACGAGCCCGGCGGCGATGAGGGCGACGAAGGCAATGAAGTTGGCTCTAACGATCAGGGCACCGAAGGCAACGAAGGCGACGAGCCCGGACGCGACGAAGGCAACGAGGGCAACGAGCCCGGCGGCGATGAGGGCGACGAAGGCAACGAAGTTGGCTCTAACGATCAGGGCAACGAAGGCAACGAAGGCGACGAAGGTAACGAAGGCAACGAAGCCGGTCGCGACGAAGGCGACGAAGGCAACGAGGGCAACGAAGGCAACGAAGGCGACGAGCCCGGACGCGACGAAGGCAACGAGGGCAATGAAGGCAACGAAGGCAACGAAGGCGACGAGCCCGGCCGCGACGAAGGCAACGAGGGCAATGAAGGCGACGAAGGCAACGAAGGCAACGAAGTCGGCCGCGACGAAGGCAACGAAGGCAACGAGGCCTCGCCAAACGACGAAGGCAACGAAGGCAACGAAGGCGGCCGCGACGAAGGCACCGAAGGCAACGAGGCCTCGCCAAACGGCGAAGGCAACGAAGACAACGAGGTCACCCCCAACGACGAGGGCGACGAAGGCAACGACGCCTCGCCAAATGACGAAGGCGACGCAGGCAACGAGATCGACTCCGAAGGCAACGAAGGCAACGAAGGCGGCCGCGACGAAGGCACCGAAGGCAACGAGGCCTCGCCAAACGGCGAAGGCAACGAAGACAACGAGGTCACCCCCAACGACGAGGGCGACGAAGGCAACGAAGCCTCGCCAAATGACGAAGGCGACGAAGGCAACGAGAGCGACTCCGAAGGCAACGAAGGCAACGAGGGCAACGAAGGCAACGAAGGCGACGAGCCCGGACGCGACGAAGGCAACGAGGGCAACGAAGGCAACGAAGGCGACGAGCCCGGACGCGACGAAGGCAACGAGGGCAACGAAGGCAACGAAGGCGACGAGCCCGGACGCGACGAAGGCAACGAGGGCAACGAAGGCAACGAAGGCGACGAGCCCGGACGCGACGAAGGCAACGAGGGCAACGAAGGCGAAGAAGGCAACGAAGGCAACGAGGCCTCGCCAAACGACGAAGGCGACGAAGGCAACGAGATCGACTCCGAAGGCAACGAAGGCAACGAGGGCAACGAGGTTGTCGTCTCGGGCGGCGCGGCAGCCGATGACGGCTCGTGTGGTGGCTATGCCTGCGGTGCCGATGGCGGCGCGGAGCAAAGCTTTGACGATGCCTGCGGCGCGGATGCCTGTGCGATCGACGCTGGCGGAGCCGCCGGTGCCGACGACGATGGCGACACGACCGGGGCTGACCTGGCGGGTGGCCTCGACCTGGATACGTCCATCTAAGGGACGGTCCGCCGCCTGACCGGAGAAACGCGCAGGGCGTTGCGCAAACCGCCATCGCCCTGCCGGACAGACCCGGTCCAGACCGCATCTGTCCGGACCCGCTGCATCGCAGGGGGTCCGGTTTGGCCAAATCCGCCAGAATGGCGAACCGGCCCACAATGCAGGACCCGCGATGGCCCTGCATTTTCTGTTCCGACAGGGCGCGCTGCGCTTGCGAACGGCCAGGACGGATCACCGCCGCCCCGGTCACGACAATCACAGACGGATGACGACCGACATGCAGTTCATTGACCAGTCCCCGGCCTATTCGGTGAAATCCCTGTCGCTGCAAAAGGCGATCGCCGGCGGGCGCGCCCGGCTGACCGTGGCCGAGGGCGGCGCCGCGGTGGCCCGCTGTTTCCGACCGGTGCTGGCCGAGGCCAACGCCTTTGACCGCGACATCAATGAGCGGCTCGATTTCAAGACGCTGCCGACACCGGAAAAGCTGGACCTGCTGATCGGAGAATTGCTGCCGCGGTTCTTTCGCGCCGACAAGCTGGCGCAATCCGGGCGCGACCGCTGGTTCGTCGATTTCCTGATCGACGGCTCGGTGCGGCGCATTCTGATGATCGATGCCGATGGCGTCCGCGTGGTCTCGCGGCCCGATCAGCTGGCGGCGGTAGAGCTGGAAACCGACATCATGACCCTGATGGCGATCTTGCGCTGGGTGATTGCCAGCTATCACATGAAGAAACTGGATCTGGACGCGCTATGAGTGTCCGGCATCCGAAACCGGTCGCGTCCGAAGATTGTATTATTGGTGAAAATGTAATATAGACAGTATCTTATACTGGAAAGCTTGAACGATGAAACTGTTATCTGTCTCGGTTGGACTGTTGCTGGCGGCGCTGGGCGTCTTTTATGTGCCGGTGTCGTTTTCCGTCGACGGGTTCGGCCTGGTGGTCAATCCCGGCGGGGTGCGCACGATCCGCGCCAGCGATCCCGGCGTCGTCCATCATTTCCCGTCGCGGGACGGCCGGTTCATGCCCGGCCAGATCATGACGGCGGTCAGCAGCCGCGGCGCGGTCGCGACCAACGACCTGCTGAAAGGCACGATGCGGCGTGAACTGGCCAAGATCGAAAGCGAGCATCTGGAGAAGGTCTCGAAACTGCAGTTGGATCTGGATCGCGACCGGGCCAAGCGGGTCGCCACGGTCGAGCGCCTGGCGGCGCGCACCGCGTTAAAGAATGACACGGCCGACGTGCTGGCCGCGCTGCAGGATTTCAACAGCAGCACCGTCTCTGACATCGACGCGCTGAACGAGGAACGGCTGGCGCAATTGGCGCGGCTCGAAGGTCTGGTCAAACGCTCGGGTGAAATTTCGGCCCTGCCGGCCCAGAAACAGGCGGCGATGATGGACGACATCCAGAACGAACGCCTGTCGGTGATCACCAGCAAGGGAACAAGGTTTTCGACTGACCAGAAGGTGCTGGAACTGATCAAGGCGCTGAACGATCTGAACTATGGCAATTCCATCGACGCCGCCGAGGTCGACATCCTGACCGACCGGCTGGACAATCTGGCCATGCAGATGCGTGAGCTCGAAACGCTGCGTCAGACCACGCGTGCCGAAGCCGAGGCGCGCTTTCTGGCCAAGGCGGTGATCCCGCAGGTGGCGATATCGGACGGCGTGTCGGTCGATATGCGGACCCTGCAGGCCAGCCGCGCCGATGTCGACAAGAGCGATGCGCTGCGCCTGCTGGCCAGCGACGATCCGGCAATCGGGATCGCACTGCTGGTCTATGGTGCGCCGGCAACCGGCCAGGTCCGGTTGCGGTATGGTAGCCACACCCTGGACCTGGGCCTGCCGCCGGATCCGGCGCAGATCGAGACCGCCCTGCGCGCCGGCGGTCTGGATGTAGCTCAGGTATATATCGACCGCCAGATGATCGCCTCGGTCGATGTATTGTCGGTCTTTGTCGAATTGGCGCAGGTACCGCAACAGCGCCTGACCGTCGCCGCGGCCACCGCCCGCGACGCCGAAGATTTGCCGATCCTGGTCACCAGCATGATCAACCTGCCAAAGCAGTCGGACTCGGATCAGGCCGAAGGCGGCACGCATGAAATTGTCGGTTTTCTCGAAAACCGCCATGCGGTCGTGCTGAAACCCGGCCAAATGGTGCGCGGCTCGATCAGCGACACCCGAACCGGCACCGAGATCGTTTTTGACGCGCAATTGCTTGACCGCGATTTTTCGACCGTGGACACCAAGGAACTGGGTATCCGGTTGGGCAATGAATCGCTGGCCGGAAAGATCATCAAGCGCGGGGTGCTGTCACAGGTCGTGGTCGGGGTCAGCTCGTCCTCGGCGCAAAAGATCGAACATCTGCCCGGCGCGGTGGTACATCTGAGTTTCCCGCTGGCGCGGCAATCCCTCTTCAGCTTCTTGTTGGCCCGAAATGCTGCGATCTAGTCTGTTCTGGTGCGCCGCGCAGTGGACTTTGGCGACCAGCGCGCGCAGCTTTGTCAGCCAGACCGGGCGCACCGATTGCGGCGTCGCCAGCGCGCTGACGGTGCTGCGCCTGCTGGCGCGCCCAGCCGATCCGGTGGCGGCGGTCGAGGAACTGGACCCGGATCGCAGCGGGACCAGCCTTGAGGCGCTGCGCCGGTATTTTCACGACCGGCACGGTCTGCAGGCCAAGGCTCTGTCAGTACCGCCGGACCGGGTGGCCGGCCTGCAGGGCCGTATCATTCTGCACATGGCGCAGCAGCACTATGTTGTGTTGCTGCGGGCCGGGCGCAACGGCGTTCTGGTGTTTGATCCGGCGATGGGTCCGGTGTTTTACGCCCCGGACGATTTCGCCAGTCTCTATTCCGGTCATCTTTTGCAGATCGCGCCGGCCGGGCAGGGCAGTGCGGCCATTCCGGCTAAGCGGAACGGCCGAGCGTCGACGGCGGCGGCAGTTGTCGGGGGGGCGACCCGGCGCAGCATCGAGCCGGTGGCTTTGTTCATTGTCGGCTTTGCCACGCGCCTGCTTGAGGCGGCGCTGCTGCTTTGTCTGGTGGCGGTTCTGTACCTGGTGCTGAATCAGGCCAGCTTTCCGTCGCTGCTGACCGCGTTCGGTCTGATCGCGGTCTGCGGCGGTCTGTTGCTGGTGGCCCATCAGGTGCGCTTTGATGCCGAAGACCGATGGATTCGCCGCGCCCAGTCGCGTCTGTGGCGCGGGGTTCTGCGTGCGACCATGCGCGGCCGCGATCTCAGCGGGTTTCGCGGACGGCTGGAACGCGACGTGTCCGGCGCCCTGCGCAAGGGGCTCAGCGTTTCCGTACCGCAGCGTTCTCAGCTGCCCGCCAGTCTGGGATCGGTCGTCGCGGTGCCGGTCTTGCTGTGTCTGCTGCATCCGGCGGTGGCGCTGGTCTACCTATTCCTGTTCGGACTAGTCATGACGGTTGTTCAATTGGATGCGGTGCAGGTCTGTCGCCGTTCGGTGCAGGGCGGTATCGGGCGCTACAGCAAGCTGAGTCTGGGGCGCGACCTGATCAGCGCGGTTTCGGCTCCTGATCTGATCGCTGAAATCGCAAAGTGGACCGTGATCGGATTTGCCGGCTTTAGCGTGCTGCTGAACGATCTGCCGGCGGTGGCGCTGATGTTCTGGATCCTCACGTCGATGCAGATCGTGCCAAACGATTTTCGGCGGGCGATGCAGCTGGCGCCGGCACTGGCGGCGCGCGAGCCGGTCTCGGCCCTGACCGCCAGCGAGGTACCGCTGCGCCCGCAACAGATCGTCGGGCCTGTCGATCTGACCGTGCAACAGGACCAGCCGGGGCTGACACGTATCGAAGGCATCTCACCGCTGATGCAAAACCTGCAGCAACCGGACCTGACGGTGCGCGAACAGCGACTGATCATGGCCGATGCGGTGCGCTATACGCTGAACAGCCTGCCCGTTGACGGCGCCGCCCGTCCCAAGTTCGGTCCGATCCGCATCTTTGGACCCGGACAGGACGCCAATCAGGCGGATTTCGAACATCTGATGATCGCCCGCGAAACCCGCCAGGGGCAGACCCTGCCTGCGCCGGCGAACGCCCGCAAGGTGTTCAAGGATGGCGCCGGGGACCGGGTGTTGCGCGATCTGCACAGCTGCGAACCTGGGGATTTCCCGGTATTCTGGGACTACCGCGAGCGGCTGGCGGTCACCGAGCTGCAGGCGCGGCTGAACGACCTGGGCCTCACGCGGGCCGGGCATCTGACCATGAAACGACTGACCCTTGTCGAGGCGGCCTGACCCATGAGCGCGACCTATCCCATTCTTGGCGACATCTGGCCCTATCGCGAAGCTGCGGTTCCCCCGGAACTGGCGCCGCTGTCGGTCGATGCGTTCTTTGGTGATCCCGCCGGCAGCAGTATCACCGCCGCGCAATGGACCGTGACCGATGATCCCTCTGCCGCGCCGCGATCCGCCTATGCCCTGCGCCTGCATCGCGAGAACGGGCACGGCGAACTGGCCCGCTGGCAGTCCTGTGGCGGGCGCTGGGTCACGGTGCACAGGTTTGCCACGCCCAAAGACGCTGTCCCGGCCTGCAGCATCATCGAACTGCGCGGTATTTTGCTGGGGAATGTCACAACCCCTGCGGCGCTGAGCGAGCGCCTGTTCGGGCTGCTGCAACGGGAGATGCGCGAGTCCAAGGTCTATCGGCTGTCGTCGCGCGCGCTGTCGGTGCTGTCGATCATCGTTCTGTTCTTTGCCGTGCGCTCTGGCGTCGAGACCAACGCCATCGAACCCTTTGCCCTGATCCTGGCGCTGGCCATCGGGATCGGGTTGATAGCGATCGGCATGCGGGCTCGGTGCAAGGTCCTGAACCACGAGGCGCTGACGCGCGCATGCGAGCAGTTTCAGTTCGAATACCGCCGCGCCGATCACGCCCCGCTGACGGTAAACACGCTAACCGGAATCCTGCGCGAAAATGAACGCGACCGCGAGGAAGAGGCGGCCATTTTCGGCTTTATGCTATTGATGTGCTTTGTCTATTTCATTTCGTCGCTTGTCGTTGTCGGGGTGATCGTGGCGCTGATCATCGTCACCCTGATCGTTAGCGACCGCGGTGCGTTGCGCGTTCTGGGCATTGCCTTTGACCGCACTGAAACGCGGCTCGAACAATCCTATCTGTCGTTTCGTGCGACCAATGACCGACTGGCTCCGCCGAGCCTGCGCAACGCCAAGAAAGAGGTGCTGCGCGACCGCATGCGTCGCCACGCCGACCTGCAGGGCAAGGTGCGCGAAACCCAGGCCCGGACCCGCCTGTCCCAGGATATCGGTATGGGGATCGCCTTTCTGATCATATTTTCCTCGTACGCCTTTCCGATCGCGGCCGGGTTTCAGAAAATGTCGATCGGCATGGAGGATTCGCTGGTGTCGACCTCGTTGTTTTCGGTCGCCCCGGTTGTCGTTCTGCTCAGCATATCAAAGGCCACGGTGGTGCTGTCGCTGATCGCCAACCGACGGCTCAAGGCGATGGCGCGTTAGCCCGGCTCGCAGGGGTCTGCAGACATCCCCGAGACAGGTCAGGGGCTGGCGGGCGCCCGGCGGCGACATCGGCGATGGCGGACCGGGCGCGATATTGGCCTATTTCGGTTTGCGCAACTGGCTGATGTTGAAGCTGATGATGATGCGTTCGGCCTCTTTGCCGTCGCCCTCGGCCAGGTTCGGATCGACACTGTGATACAGCCAGCTTGGAAAGAACAGCATCTTGCCGGCGACAGGCTTGACCTTGACCTTGGTCCAGCATTCGGTCTTGCGGCGCTTGTTGGGAATAAAGCTGGGGCTGTTCATGATCGTCACGACGCGGGGATCGGTAAAGTCGATCGCTCCGGCGCCCTCGGGGGCCTGCACATAATAGACTCCGCTCCATAGTGCGCCGGGATGGATATGGGCCCGGTTCGAACTGAGCGGCGGGTTGGTGATCGACCACATCGTCGTCACCCGCAGATGCCGCGCGGGATCATATCCCAGATTGCTGTTGATCCCTGCCAGGATCGCGTGAATCCGCCGGGTCAGGCGGCTGAACTTGGCATCCTTGTGCAGGTTGTTATGGCTGTGCCAACCGCCCAGAGATCGATAGTTCGACCGTTCTATGCCTTTGGAATCCTTGTCGCGCTCGTCATAGATCGCGGCCAGGATTTCCTTGTTCATGTCTTCGGCGTCATGCAGCATCGTGGAATAGACCAGCGTCGGAAAATAGTCGTCGCGGCGCAGTTCGTCCTGTCCGCCTTCGGTTTCCAGTTGGGCTATGGTTCGGGTCATTGGAGTCTCCTGCTGGTCTTATTATTTCGGGAGGTCAGATCGGTCAAAAAGCGATGTTTCGCCGGTTTTAAAAAGGCTTGTAATAGAAATCTCATGTCGTCATCGGCATCCGGGCGGCGGTGTGGGCGGCCTTGGCAGCGTGGGGATGTCGTCCAGGATGGCTTTGACAACCTCGATGCGCGCGGGAACCGTGCGCAGAATGTCCATGCTGTCAGCCGGCGGGATGCGCCCGGGATGGCGCAGCAGCGCATAGGCGAACAGCGCGGTCTCGGCCAGGTCCTCGCGTTCGGGATAGGCGGCGGCATATCCGGTCAGAAACCGGCCGTCCGCCTGCTGGGCCGCCACCCACATGGGCGCCAGACGATAATGCGAGTCCAGCGTCGCATGCACCGCCTCGTGCAGCAGCGATTCCTCAAGATGGTCGTCCTCGATCCGGCGGGTGCTGGTCTCGCTGTAGACAAATATCTTGCCGGCGCCGGCGTGGAAACCCTCGGCACCCATATGGATACCGAACCGGGTGATGCCGTGCCGGAACACCAGCGGCACCTGACCGATCCGGCGACCGTAGCGGTCGGCCTCGGCGCGGGCCGCCTCGGGGCTTTCGTATTCCGGGTTCACCACGATCTCGAACGGTGGCATGTCCTCGAAATAGGCATTGAACAGAAACACGTTCAGATCGAATTCATTGTTACGGCGTTTGTCCCACATCTGCCGTGTGGCGCGGCCCTCGTATGACATGCAGATATAGCTGGACGGGTCATCCTCGCGGATGATGTCAAATACCGTGTCCACCGTGGCGTCATAGAGCCAGGGGTCATTGGCCCGGGCGGTGACAGGAGTCAGTGCCACAGCACCGGTCAGCGCAATACCGAGCGCCAGAAACGCCCACTCGTGCGGAACCTTGGAATCGTCATGCAAAATGCGCCGTTTCATGTTCATACACCGGATACCCAGGGCATTAAGCCACTAGGATTATCAGAATTCAGTTGCCTGCAATATTCAACCCTGTTCTGGACCAGGATCGAGGCGGCGCAATGTAGCGAAAGTGTATCGAAATGCACTTCGCCGTGCAATCTATTGTTTTTCGATGTATTTTCTGGTGTGGGTTGTATTCCTCAGCGTCGGGATCGGCGGTTTCTTGCGACCGAACGACCACCCTAACCGGAGAGGTTTCCGGTGCCGGAGGCTGTGGCGCGCCACGCCGCATGTGGGCCAAGCACGGGGCGCACGCACCCTTTTGGCGGCGAATTCAATCGATCCCGGGGCGCGTGAACCGACCTGTGGACTTGACAAGTGAAGAAACGGATGGAACCCTCAAAACTCTCGGGGGGGCGCAAGGTCAGGACGCCTAAAATGCTGAAAGTCTAGGGAAAACCGGCGGTATTCGCATTTCCGGTTAACGCTGTTCCTGTGCCCCACGACAAGAAGCGGAAAACATTTGCGAAGACCAAGGGAGTGTCTCAATGAAATATCAATCCAAGCTGACCCTCGGCGCGCTGGTCACAGCGGCGTTCATGGCGCCAGCGGCCTTTGCCGAGGAATTCATCACCATCGGCACCGGCGGCGTGACAGGCGTCTACTATCCCACCGGGGGCGCCATCTGCCGGCTGGTGAACAAGGGCCGCAAGGACCACGGCATTCGGTGTTCCGTGGAATCGACCGGTGGATCGGTCTACAACATCAACACCATCCGCGCCGGCGAACTGGAATTCGGCGTGGCGCAGTCGGACTGGCAGTACCATGCCTATAACGGCACCTCGGATTTTGCCGAGGCTGGCCCGTTCGAGGATCTGCGCGCGGTCTTCTCGGTGCACCCCGAACCCTTCACCGTGGTGGCGCGTGCCGATGCCGGTATTTCCAGCTTTGCCGATCTCAAGGGCAAGCGGGTCAATATCGGCAACCCGGGATCCGGCCAGCGCGGCACCATGGAAGTCGTCATGCAGGCCATGGGCTGGTCCACATCCGACCTGGCGCTGGCATCCGAACTCAAGGCGGCCGAGCAGTCGGCGGCGCTTTGTGACAACCAGATTGACGCGATGATCTATACCGTCGGACACCCGTCGGGCTCGATCCAGGAAGCCTCGACCGCCTGTGACAGTGTGCTGGTCAACGTGACCGGGCCTGAAATCGACAAGCTGATCGCCGAAAACTCGTTCTACCGGAGCGCGACCATCCCGGGCGGTATGTACAGAGGCAGCGACGCCGACGTCACGACCTTTGGCGTGGGCGCGACATTCGTGACCTCGGCCGCGGTCAGCGACGATGCGGTCTATGCCGTGGTGGCCTCGGTCTTTGACAATTTTGATGCCTTCAAAAAGCTGCACCCGGCCTTTGCCAACCTCAAACCCGAGGAAATGGCCACGGCTGGCCTGTCGGCGCCGCTGCACCCCGGTGCGGCCAAGTACTACAAGGAAAAGGGCTGGATCGAATAATCCAGCTCGGGTTTCGGGGGCGGTACGCCGCCCCCGGGGCAATGCCATTCAACGAACAAACACAACCGCGCCAACGTGGTGACCAGGGAGAGTGAATGATGGCCGAAAAAACGTCAGGAAAAGGTCCGCTAAGCGAAGAGGAACTGCAGGAACTCGTGGCGTCCAGTGATGCCGGTGCCCGCAATCCGGTCGGACCGGTCGCAACGCTGCTGGCGATCATCGCCGTCGTCTGGTCGGTGTTCCAGGTAATCCTGGCTTCACCTCTCTCGAATATGTTACTGCCCGGTTCCATCATCAACAACGACCGGTCTATCCATCTGGCCTTTGCGATTTTCCTGGCTTTCATGGCCTATCCGGCCCTGAAAAGCTCGCCGCGCCACTACGTCCCGATCCAGGACTGGGTGCTGGGGATCGTTGGGTCGTTCATCGCGCTTTACGGGTATTTCTTCTACGACAAGATCGTGAAATCCGGCGGGCTTGCGGATGACACCGACAAGTGGTTCGCGCTGGCCGGTCTGATCCTGCTGTTCGAAGGCGCGCGCCGCGCGCTAGGTCCGGCCATGGCGATCATCGCCACCATTTTCCTGCTCTATGTCTTCTTCGGTTCCTCGCCATGGGTGCCCGATGTCATCCGCTGGAAGGGTGCCTCGCTGCAAAAGGCCATGAGCCACATGTGGATCACCTCCGAAGGAGTCTTTGGCATCGCGCTGGGGGTGTCGACCAAGTTCGTGTTCCTGTTCGTCCTGTTCGGGGCCTTGCTGGACAAGGCCGGGGCCGGCAATTACTTCATCAAGATGGCGTTCGGCGCTCTGGGCCATCTCAAGGGCGGTCCGGCCAAGGCCGCCGTGGTCGGCTCGGCCGCCACCGGTCTGATTTCCGGATCGTCCATCGCCAACGTGGTGACAACGGGCACGTTCACGATCCCGCTGATGAAGCGGGTCGGGTTTTCCAGCGAACAGGCCGGATCGGTCGAGGTCGCCAGTTCGGTGAACGGCCAGATCATGCCACCGGTGATGGGTGCCGCAGCGTTCCTGATGGTGGAATATGTCGGCATTTCCTATGTCGAGGTGATCACCCACGCCTTTCTGCCGGCGACGATCTCGTACATTGCGCTGGTCTATATCGTCCATCTCGAAGCGGTGAAACGCAACATGCCGACGCTGGGCAACCGCGTCGTGTCGATGGGTAAGACGATCGGCGGCATGGCGGCCTTTTTCGTCGGCTTCGCGGCGCTGTGCTATGGCGTGCAATATCCGGTCAAGGCGGTGATCGCGATCATGCCGGGGGCGTCCGGGGCGGTCCTGGCCGCCTTGGTGGTTCTGGCCTATGTCGCGCTGTTGTGGCTGGCGGCGGGCACCGACGATCTGGTGCCGGATGATCCCAATGCCGAAGAGGTCGAACTGCCGGTGGTGGCCGAGATCTACAAGGCCGGTCTGTATTATCTGCTGCCGATCATCGTGCTGGTCTATTTCCTGATGATCGAGCAGAAATCGCCCGGCCTGTCGGCCTATTGGGCCACCTCGCTGCTGTTCGTCATTCTGCTGACGCAGAAACCGCTCAAGGCGATTTTCCGCGGTCAGAGCAACATGGTCGAAACCTTCAAGTCGGGCGTGTCCGATCTGTGGCAGGGCCTGATCGACGGTGCCCGCAACATGATCGGCATCGCGCTGGCGACCGCGACAGCGGGGGTGATCGTCGGCACTGTCACCCTGACCGGCGTCGGACAGGTGATGGCCGACCTGGTCGAGTTCCTGTCCGGCGGCAACCTGATCCTGATGCTGGTTATGGTCGGCCTGCTCAGCCTGGTGCTGGGCATGGGCCTGCCGACCACCGCGAACTACATCGTCGTCAGCTCTCTGATGGCCGGTGTGGTGGTCGAACTGGGCGCGCAATCGGGCCTGATCGTTCCGCTGATCGCGGTGCACCTGTTCGTGTTCTATTTCGGGATCATGGCGGATGTGACGCCGCCCGTGGGCCTGGCCAGTTTCGCCGCCGCCGCGGTGTCGGGGGGCGATGCAATTCGGACCGGGTTCGTTGCATTCTTCTACAGTCTGCGCACCGTGGCGCTGCCATTCGTGTTCATCTTCAATACCGACCTTCTATTGATCGATGTCGGCTGGCTTCAGGGCATTCTGGTGTTCATCTCCGCCACGATCGCGATCCTGATCTTTACCGCCGGCACGATGGGCTGGTTCCTGACCAAGAACCGGATCTACGAGAGCGTCGCGCTGATCCTGATTGCCTTTGCCTTGTTCCGTCCCGACTTTTTCATGAATCGGATTCAGCCGCCGTTCCAGGACGTTGATCCGGCAGAGCTGGTGCAGCGACTTGAAAACGCGGCACCCGGAAAAGAGGTGCGGATGGTGGTCAGCGGACCGGATTTCGATACCGGCGAAACCAAGGAAACCACATTGCTGCTGGTTGTCGGGTCCGAACCCAGCGGGCAGGAGAAACTGGAGGCGATGGGCGTGATCCTGATGCTGGAGGACGGTGTCGCCAAACTGGAGGAACCGCTCTTTGGCACGGACATCGCGACGGAAATGGAAAGCTTTGATTTCTATGCCGACGACCCGGTGCAAGTCACCGCCGTGCGCGTTCCGGCCAGCCAGTTGCCCAAGGAACTGATTTTCATTCCGTCGCTGGTGCTGCTGGGGCTGATCGCTTTTCTGCAGCGCGCCCGCGCATCCCGCCAAGGAGTTCCCGCATGATCAAATCCGTTCTATGCGCCGTCGATGTCAGCGACGGCAGCGTCGACAGCCCCGTCCTGAAAATGGCTGCCAAATTGGCCGATCTGGACGGAGCGCAACTGGATGTCATCACCGTGTTGCCCGACTATGGAAAGAGTCTGGTGGCCGGATATTTCAAACCGGGGTTTCACACCCATGCCGAAGAGGAAGCGGCCACCCATCTGAAAGAATTGTGCGTCGCGACGCTGGGCGAAGAGCGCAACAGCAAGGTGCGCCATATCGTGGCCACCGGGACCGCCTACAAGGAGATCCTGCATGCTGCGCAGGCCGCCGGCAGCGACCTGATCGTGATGGGCGCACACAAGCCCGACGTAAAGGATTTCCTGATGGGGCCGAACGCGACGCGGGTGGCGAACCACTCGGAATGCTCGGTCTATATCGTGCGCTGAACCGTCCCGACCAACATCCGGTCAGTCATAGCCGGTCATCTCCAGATAGCCCCGTCCGGCATGGCTGCCGGCGACGGTGACCGGTCCTTCCCAATAGGGAAAAGAGGTGTTCATCCAGCTTTGCGGGTTCAGCGCCGTCACCTCGACCTGCAATCCCCGGGCAGGCAGGGACACCTGCCAGCGGACGGGGATCGACCGGCCCTGCACCGCATGGGTCTGCAGCGGGGTGATTGCCAGGGCGCCGTCCGGCAGGGACAGGCTGCGCCCGTCCGGAAAAATCCAGGTGGCCGAGGTATATCCGGCGCCGGAATCGCGCAGCCGGAACCCCATCATCCGGGCGCCGTCGTCAAAGGACAGCGAGAACCAATCCCACCCGGTCTGGTCCGCCGCCAGAGGCTGGCTTGACCATTCGCGATCCAGCCAGCCCTGTCCGTTAACCTCGACCGGCCCGTCCGGCAGGTGCAGTACGCCGCTGACCCGATAGGCGGGCTGCGAGTAATAATGGCTGGCCTGACCGGCGGCGGATTTGACCGAATAGCCCCGGTCCCCATGCAGCACCAAAGGCGCATCGGCCTGCAGGTCCAGCTCATAGCGGAATGCGGCGCCGCGCGCGGTCAGGCTCAGGCGGTTCAATCCGCCCTTATCCGTGCCCTGCATCGTCCAGTCGTCGATCCAGGCCCGGAACGGGTCGGCCTGAACGCCGGCCTGGCCGATGCCGCCGCGGGCAACGCGTTCGGCGACATGGTGCTCGGTTGCCGACGTCAGCGCAGCGTGACCCATCCACAATTGCGGCGAGCGCCAGCCCGGCGCCTCGCCGGGGCGCATGGCCGAGCGGAACAGCGTCCATTGCACGCCGTAAGGCCGGCCATCCGCGCCGGTCAAGGTCGCCGTCAGATACCACCACTCGATGCGGAAATCGGGATGCGCCCCATGATCGGCGGGAAAGCGCAGGACGGTGTCGGGCTGCGGCACGGCAAACGCGTTCGCCGCACTGCCGAGATCGGCGAACCCCTGCGCCGCAGCCGGTGCTGGCAGGATCAGGGACAGCACCAGGAACAGAGCCTTAACGTTCATTGGCAAACACCTTCAACAGATCCGCCGGCGGCGTCCGTTGCAGCCGGCGCGCGGGCAGGGCAGCGGCCACCGCGCCCGCCAGCACCGCCAGCACCGCCAGACGCAGCCAGTCCAGCGGAAACAGATGCATCGGCAGTCGCCAGCCGAACGCCTCGACATTGATCACCGCCAGCAGAATCCAGGCCAGCATCAGCCCCAGCGGCAGGGCCAGCAGCGCCGTCATCGCCGCCAGGGCGACGCTGCGCGCCAGTTCCAGCCCCGCCAATCGCCGTCGGGTCAGCCCCAGCGCCCAGACCGGCGCCAGTTGCGGCAGGCGCAGAGTCCACAGCGTCAAAAGGCTGGTCAGAATGGCAAAACTGGCCACGCCCAGGGTCAGAACATTCAGCGCCGCGGTGACCACAAAGGTCTTTTCGAACAGGCTCAGGGACTGCCGCTTGATCGCGGCCTGATCGACCACCGCACCTGCCGGCAGATCGAAGGCCGCGCGCAGCGCCTGCGCCAGATCCGGCGCGCGTGCAGGCGGAATGCGAATGCCGAACTGCTGTTCGGGCACCGACCCGAACTGCCGCAGCAGGGCGGGCAGGGACAGGATGGCCTGGCCGTGCGGGTTGCCATAGTCGGAATACACCCCGGCGACCGGCACCTGCCAACCCGGCGCCAGCGTCAGCGGATCCCCGGGCCACAGGTCGGCGCGGCGGGCCAGTTGCTCGTTGATCAGGACCGCCTGCCCGGCATGCAGCCGCGGCCAGACCTGCGGCAGCGCCGCGATCAGCGGCCAGTGGTCGCGATAGGTGGCGTGATCGACGATGCCGTAGATGCGCACGGGTTGCCCGTCCAGCCGCCCCTGAGCATAGCGGATCGGCAGAACCGCATCGCTGCGCGGCGCCAGCCAGGCCGCGATGCGCCGGCCCTGATCGTCGTCGCGCGCGGTGACATACAGCTCGGCGGCCAGGCGCTGGTCAAGCCAGTTTTCAAAGGTCAGGCGGAAACTGGACACCATGGTGCCGACACCGATATTCGTGGCCAGAGCCAGCAGCAGCGCCATCAGCGCCAGCGACAGGCCGGGCAACTGACTGTGCAGATCGGCCCAGACCCATTGCGCCACCACGCCCCGCGCACGCCGCCGAATTCCGCGGATCAACAGCGCCAGAGCCGGCGGCAGCAGCAACGCCGCCCCCAGCATAAGACCGCCCAGCAGGGCGAACCCGCCCCACAACCCGTCAAACAGCGAGAGGCACAGGCCCCCGGCAACGATCAGCCCTGCACCGGACAGTGCCATGATGCGGATGTCGGCCACCGCTCCGCGCTGCCAGCCCTGTGTCCCGGTCACCGACAATATCGGTAGGCGGCGCAACCGCCACAGCCCCTGCGCGCCGGCCAGCAGCGCACCGATCAGAGCCATGCCCAGCCCGCTGACGACCCAAAGCGGACGCAGGGTCAGCCCGTCATTTCCGACCGGCGCGCCATACAACCCGCGCAGCGTGGCGCTGACATCGGGCAGCAGGACAGCGGCAATGAGATATCCCAGAACCAGGCCGATGCTGCCGGCGATCAGCGCCAGCGTCAGCAACTCGGCCAGCAACAGCCGCCCCAGCAGCCTCAGCGGCACCCCCAGCGCGCGCAGGGTGCGAAACATCGCGCGGCGCTGCTCAAAGGCCAGCCCCACCGTGCCATGCACGATGAACAGTCCGACCGCAAAGGCCAGCAGCCCAAAGGCCGTGAGATTGAGGTGAAAACTGTCGGTCAGGCGCGAGACACCGGCGTCGCGTTGCGGTGCGCCATGGGTCAGGTCCGGCGCCAGATCGGACAGCGCCGGCAGATCGCGGGCCTGATCCGTCATGACCAGCAGCCGGCTGATCTGACCCGGCCTGTCCAGAATGCGTTCGGCGGCGCCGATATCGGTCAGAACGATGCCGACGGGCAGACGCCGGGTGGTGATCAGCGGCGCCGGCGCGGACGCGGCATCGATGCGTGCCGCCGTGTCCGGATGCAGAAACAGCCGTCCCGGAGCGCCCAGAACCTGCGCCGGGGTCAGGCGGGGCCGGTCCGCACCCGGATCGTCATCCGCTTCGTCTTCCAGTTCGCTGGCCAGTTGCGGTGCCACCGGATGACCAAGGAAATCAATGCCCATCACCGTGACCCAGCGTCCGCCAATGCGGGCGCGCCCTTCGAGCACCGGTGTCACCTGCCAGCCCGCGCGCCGCAGCCCGACATAGGTGGCCAGCGGGATCGACCCGGCGACCGGGCTCAGACTGGCCAGTTGGTCCGCTGCCAGTTGCCGGGCGGCCTGGGCATAGCTGGCGCGGGCCTGTCCGTTGAGGGCCTGCACCGCCGACCATAACGCGGTGGCCAGCGCCAGTCCCAGCACCAGCGTCGCCAGCTGCAGCGGCTGCCGGCGCCAATGGGACACCAGGCCCAGAAAGGCGGTGCGCGTCATGCGACGCGGCCGCCGGCAAGGTGCAGACTACGATCCAGACGCGCGGCGATGCGGCTGGAATGGGTGACCAGAAACAGCGCCGTGCCGGCGTCGCGCACCAGGTCCAGCATCAGATCCAGAACCGCCGCGCTGGCGGTCTCGTCCAGATTGCCGGTCGGTTCGTCCGCCAGCAGCAGACTCGGTCGCGCCGCCAGCGACCGGCCGATGGCGACGCGCTGCTGCTGTCCGCCCGACAGCGCTTCGGGATAACGCGTCTCTAACCCGCTCAGGCCCAGCCTTTCGGTCAGGGCGGCAAGATGGTGTGGATCGTCACGCCCCGAAAGCCGGGCGTGAAAGGCCAGGTTCTGCGCCACGGTCAGCGACGAGATCAGGTTGAACTGCTGAAACACCAGGGCCACCGATCCGCGCCGCAATTGCGCGCGCCCTCCATCGTCCAGGCCGGACAGGGCCGTGCCCTGAAACAGGATCTCGCCGCTGTCAAACCCGTCCAGCGCGCCGATCAGGTGCAACAGGGTGCTTTTGCCGCTGCCGCTTTCACCGGTCAGCGCCAGGGTCTCGCCGGCATCCAGCCGCAGCGACAGCCCGTCCAGAATGGGCCGCCGTGCCCCGGCGCCGGGATAGGTCTTGGTGACTGCGCGAACGTCCAGCAACATACTGTCTTTCCCCGGGTTTGCGGTTTCGCCTGTGACGACAAGATGGCGCGGCCCGTGGCCGTGTCCAGACAGGCGCGCCGGTGCGGCCAAGATGTCGCGCCTTTCGCAGCGGGGCAAGGACTGCCATTGACACCGGGTGCCGGGACCGGCGGAATGAGTCGCATTCAACATCGCTGATGGCTGTCCCGTGGACGCTGTGAAAATAGGGGGGGCGCGCATGAGTCTGGCAGAACAGATCTTCTGGGGCAGCAGTTTTCTGGGCCTGTGCATGTTTCTGCATGTCGTCTGTCTGGCCCTGTGTGCACAGATGCTGACCAATGTGGCCGATCGCACCGCGTCGCTGCACCCGGCGCTGCATATCGGGTTATCCATGGCGCTGACGCTGGTGGTGCTGATCCTGGCGTTGACCATTCAGGTCTGGATCTGGTCGCTGGTCTGGATCGGCTATGGCATTTTGCCGGACTGGAACACGGCGGTCTATTTCTCGATGGTCACATTCACTACACTGGGGTATGGCGACGTTGTCCTGGGCCCCGAGGCGCGCATCTTTGCCACTTTTGGGTCGGTGACCGGCCTGCTGGGGTTCGGCCTGAGCACGGCGTTTCTGGTGGCGATCGCCGGACGCGTGCTGCAGAAGGTCTTGCAGGACGATCAGAGCAGCGGCGCGAACAAGCGGGCCAATGGCGCGCCATAGCGCAGAAATGCGTGCTGCTGGTCCAACGCGCAGGTCAGCTCATAGCTGCGCAGGAAATCCTGCCGCAGCATCGCGTCGACCTGCCGGGCCATCGGCGGATCGAAGAACAGCGCCATGGTCTCGAAGTTCAGGCGAAAGGAACGGTTGTCCAGATTGGTGGTGCCTATAGCGGCCAGCCCGTCATCGACGACAAAGACCTTTTGGTGCATGAAGCCGCCGGTATAGCGGAACACCCGCACGCCGGCCTCGCGGATATCGTCGAAATAGGCAAAGGCGGCCAGCCAGGTGATGCGGTGATCGGCCATGTCGGGCACCAGAACGCGCACATCGACGCCACGCAAAGCGGCATGGCGCAGCGCCGTCAGGATGTCGATATCGGGCACGAAATAAGGCGAGGCCAGCCAGATCCGCCGTCGTGCCGCCGCGATCGCGGAAAAGAACATCAGCCCGCCGGTTTCGGTGATGTCGCCCGGGCCGGTGGCGACGATCAGCCCCGGTGCATCCTCGGGCGCGAAAGGGGCCTGCCAGTTCAATTGGCCGATCAGCGTCTCGTTGCTGATCCAGTGCCAGTCCTCGACAAAGATCAGCTGCAACTGCGACACCATCGGACCGTGCAGTTGCACATGGGTGTCGCGCCAGGGGCCCAGGTCCGGGTCGCGCCCCAAATATTCGTCACCGACATTCAGACCGCCGGTGAACCCGGTCACCCCGTCGACGATCACGGTCTTGCGGTGGTTGCGGAAATTGATGCGAAAGCGGAACCGCGCGCCTCTGGCGGCATGCCGGTCCATCACCTGTACCCCGGCGGCCCGCAGCGCGTCGCAATAGCTGTCCGGCAACCGGGCGCTGCCCAGGGCATCGGTCATGAACCGCACGGTGACGCCGCGCCGCGCTGCGGCCAGCAGACGCTGTTGCAGTTCCCGTCCCAGATCGTCGTCGCGTACGATATAGAACTGAACCAGCACATAGGTCTGCGCCGCGTCGATGGCCGCGAACAAGGCCTGAAATGTCGCCTCTCCGTCGATCAGCAGCCGTGCCCCGTTTCCGCGAAAAGCCGGCATGTTGGCGCAATACTCAAACGGCGCCAAAGCGAGGTCGGTGCTGTCGGGTGCCGGCGCGTTGCTGACTGCAAAATTCTCGATGCGCTGGCGCACCTGGGTGCTTTCGCGCCGTGCGGTGCGGTAGTCGCGATAGCGGTGCTGGCCGAGAAACAGATAAGCGGGCAGAGCCAGGTAGGGGGCGGCGATCAGAAATACCACCCAGCCGACCGCGCCTTGTGCAGTGCGGGCCGTCTGTGCCGCGCGCAGGGCACAATAGGCGCCCGCAGCAAAGGTCAGAAAGACCAGAAGGCCACCCAACGTTGCCCACATGACATACCTCGCCGTCCGATCGGTCCTGTCCAGTAATACCGGTTTGTCGCCGACGTTCCAGCGCTAGTTCACTGTGACAGCACCGGTTTCCGTCAACAGTCGCCCCCGCAAACGTTTGATTCGGCTGCGCAATTCGGGGCGGATCGGACCCGGACGCGGGGCGTCGCGCAAGGTGGTGGTCCAATGCGCCAGAGGGGGGCGCCCGGCGCGACGGTGCCAGTTGAGCGCGGTCAGCACCGATTGCGCGGCCGCCGGCAGCCGGTCTGGAATCTCGTGGCCGCACAACGTTGCCCAGACTCCGGTCCACAGGCGGCCCACCGACCACGGATTGTAGCCGCCGCCGCCCAGCACCAGCAGACGCGGAGCCATAGGCCGCAGGGCCGACACCGTCGACCAATGACACGTGTTGGACAGGGCCAGGCGCGACAGCGGATCCTCAAGCACCGCATCGGCGCCGCATTGAAGAACGATGGCCTGGGGGCGATAGGACTGGACAGCCGGCAGAATGAACTGCTCCAGAATCATCTGGTATTCGGTGTCGTTGAGCCCACGCGGCACCGGCAGGTTGAACGCGACACCGCCGGCGGTGTTTTCCAGGGCGCCGGTAAAGGGCCAGCGCGCCTCTTCATGCACCGAGATCAGGCGCACGCCGTCATGACCCGACAGCGCGGTTTCGACCCCGTCGCAGTGATGCGCGTCGATATCGACATAGGCGATGCGATCCAGCCCCTGCCGCCGCAGCGCCAGGATGGCCAGAACCGGATCGTTGAAATAGCAGAACCCGCTGGCCCGATCCGCCAGCCCGTGATGCGTCCCGCCACCGGGCACATAGGCGACGCCGCCCTCGGCGATCAGGGCGCTGCCAAACAGGACGCCGCCCACGGACGTCGCCGGACGCCGGAACATCTCGGGATAGACCGGATTGGACAATGTGCCCAGCCCGTGCCGCAGCCGGATCTGCGGGCTGACCGATTGCGTGTCTTCGGCCCGTTGCAGAGCCGCGACATAGGTCGGCGTGTGAAAGGCCGTCAAGGCCTCGGGCTTGGCACGCGGACTGCTGCGATAACACGCTTGCGGCAGCCAGCCCAATGCGCGGCACAGATCGATGACCGTGGGCACACGCGGAATCGCCAACGGATGCCGGTCGCCATAGCTGGACCCGCGATAGATGCGCGCGCCGATAAAGACCGGCGCTTGCACCGGTGACGACATGTTCGGGGCAGATGATGCAGAGCGGTTCGCGCGGGCGGGTTGTCGCAAGCTCACGGCTTCTTCTTGCTGTTCAGCAGCAACGACAGCAGCGGTGCCAGCAAACCGGGCAGCAGGCTGCCCAGCGGGTCGCGGGCGATGCGGCGCAGATCGGCCGTCACCTTGCCGGCCTCAGCCAGCGTGTCACGGGCCTCGGCCTCGAGATCGGCAATGGCCTGATCGCGCAGTTCGACCGCCGGAGCCAGGTCGGCCTTGGCATCCAGACGCAGCGCCAGACCGGCAACCAGCGCCGCCAGCGCCACATCGGCCAGCGCGATCAGAAAGGCCGCGCCCCAAGCCGGCATGACGGCGTTCAGGGCGAAAAAGGCGGCGATATTCAGCATGACCAGCCCCAGAGTTGCGATCAGCCCGGCCAGCAACAGCAGACCGCTCTGGCTGCGCAGCACCGCCATCTGGCGGCGCGCGATCATGCGTTCGGTACGCAACAGGATCGAGACGTTGCGGCTGATACGGTCGAAATCCGGTGCGTTCTGGCTCATGACTTGGACATCCGGCCCAACAGGAATCCCAGCCCGAATGCACCGATCGCGGTCAGCAGCGGCTTGTTCTGCGGAAGGCCGCCCAGCTCGTCGGACAAACGCTGCCACAGCGCGGCGATCTCGTCGGCGCCGACACCCTGGGCGCGCAGCAGATCGACCAGGGCCGCCGGTGCCTCTTGAACGACCGACGTGGCGGCTGCGGCAGCGTCGGCCGCGGTCTCCTCCAGACGTTCCCGGCTGCGTTCCAGTTCCGCGCGCAAGTCCGCCAGCTCCGCTTCGAGTTCTGCCTTGGTCGCCATCATTGCGCTCCCTTGTCCTTAACGCCGTCGCCCGGCGATGCGCCGGGCAGGTCCAGATGCCCGTCCTTCGAAGCCAGGATCGCAAGTGGCCGCGTCGCGGGTATCTGGGAGAATATGATCAATAGGCAGACGGTCAAGGGCACGCTCAGGAATGCCCCCAGAATACCCCAGACCGCCGTCCAGAAGGTCAGCGCCAGGATTACCATCAGGGTCGAGATGTTCAGCGACCGGCCGGTCAGCGCCGGGTCGAGGAAATTGCCGATCAGGAATTGCAGGCCACCACAGCCCAGCACGATAATCAGGAACGGGACCAGCGTGTCGAATTGCAGCAACGCCACCAGGGCTGGCAGGATCACCGCCAGAACCGATCCGATCGACGGGATGAAATTCAGCGCAAAGGTCAACACCGCCCAGGTCTCGGCGAACTCCAGCCCGAGCGCATGAAACACGGCATAGCTGATCAGGCTGGTCAACGTGCTGACAAAGGTCTTGACCCCGACATAGCGCTGCAGGCTGATCGAGATCGCGGCGGTGATGGCGTCAATGTCGCGCCGCAGCCGGTCGTCCCGCGTGGCCATGGCGATCTTGCCCGACAGCATCGGTCGTTCGGCGATCATGAAACCCACATAGAGACAGATCAGCAGAAAGGTGCTGAGAAACGAGCGGGCTTCGCCCAGGGCGCTGACCGCCAGACGGGACATGTCGATCTCGATGAAATTGACCCGGATGAAATCCACCAGGTCGGTGCCGAGCAGGCCGGCGATGCGGGTCAGCGCAGAGTCCAGCTGGGTTTCGTATTGCGGCAGGGCACGGGCGAATTGCGTGGCCTGGTTACCCAGCACGAACATCACCGCGAACAGGCCGGACAGAACGGCGCTGGCACCGATCAGATATCCCAGCCACGGGGGCAGGGTGACTCCGCCCGGGCGCAGGATCGTGACCCGGTCGCTGACAGCGGTGACCAGAACAAAAACCAGCAGCGCCAGGGTCAGGGGGATCAGAAAGCCGGCGCCGGCATGCAGGCCGCCGATGGACAGCGTGGCGATCAGCAATACGTCCCGCCAATAGGCCAGGCGCGACCGTCGAGTCAGCGGTGATACGGCCGATGCCGGATCAGAGCGCGGCGTTCCGGGGCCGCCTGCGGGGGCGCTCATGACGGCCCCGCCACGGGCCGCGGGCAAAGCCGCCTTCTGTCTGGCCGTGGCGCTGGCATGTCCGGTTCCGACCCTTCCCGTGACGGCGATCATCCGCTTGATGTTGCATCGTTCCGCGATCCCGTGCAAGTTTGCCACCGGCAGCATAAGGATAATCCCGTGAAATCGTTTGACATCACAGGCCCGACCGACCGGTGAGCGAGGCCGCGGTCAGCCGGATCGCCCTTATGCCCCGGGCGTTCATCGACGCGCTGTCGCGGTTCAACCGCAAGGGCGGTTGGGCCATGAGCAGCCATGTGGCGATGTCCTTGATGCTGGCGTTGTTTCCTTTTGTCCTGTTCATCGTCGCGTTGGCTGCAACCCTTTCTCAGGACATCGATGTCGACCGGCTGATCGAACTGGTCTTCGGCTCCTGGCCGGACGAGATCGCCCGCCCGATTACCGCCGAGGTGCGCGCGGTTCTGGCCGAGGCGAATTCGCAGTTGCTGACCATTGGCGGTGTGCTGGCGGTGTATTTTGCCTCGAACGGTGTGGACGCGATACGTCAGGCGATGACCCGGGCTTATCGCGACGACGATCCGCGGCCCTTCTGGCAGACCCGGTTGCTGTGCGTGCTCTTCGTGCTGACGGGCGGCGCAACGGTTCTGGTGGCGGCCGGGGTCGGGGTGGCGATTCCGCTGTATTTCCACTTTGCCGCCGATGCGGTGCCAGGCCAGCTGGTGCGCTGGCTGGGCAGCGAGGCGATGACCACCTTCGTGGCGCTGTCGTTGCTGACCGGTGGCGTCGCGGCCTGTCACCGCTGGTTGCCGGGGCATCTGCATTCGCTGAGGCAGATCATGCCGGGCGTTCTGCTGACGGTTCTCTTGTGGGCGCTGGCTGGGGGCGGATTTTCGTATTACCTGTCGCGCTTTGCCAGCTATTCCGCCACCTATGCCGGGCTCGCCGGGGTCATGTCGGCGCTGATCTTTCTCTATCTGATGGCCGCCATCCTGATCCTGGGCGCCGAGTTCAATGGCGCGCTGACGCGGCTTCATTCGGAAAGCCAACGCGCCTGAGAAATCGCCTGCCGCCGCGACATTGTCCCGGGTTTTCCATATTCAGCGCATCCTTGCCGCCCAGACAGGGTTGGCAACGGCCTCATCCTGGATGCAACAGATGACAATACCCGCCGATACCGATCCGCATTTTTTGCTGTTCGCCCTGCTGCGCCAACAGATCCACCGGGACGAGAGGACCGGTGGGGGCGATCCCAGAGACCTAAAACGCCTGCGTCGGCGCGCCATCGGGTCATGGCAGCGCCCCGGGAAATTAGCGGCAAAGACGGTCTCAGCCGCGAAATCCCGTTGCGACGACGAATTTTTCCGAGCTGTCCGATCGTGAGGCCGGTGGTTTGACATTCGCCACCTTGGTGAATTTCTGTTTCAGCAGTTTCTGCAACTCGCCCTCGGCGCCGCCGGCCAGCACCTTGGCGACAAAGGTACCGCCGTCTTCCAGAACGTCAAAGGCGAAATAGGCGGCGGCCTCGCACAGCGAGATGATGCGCAGGTGATCGGTCTGCTTGTGCCCGGACGAGGCGGCGGCCATGTCCGACATCACCACATCGGCCTTGCCGCCCAGCCATATCTTGACCTGTTCATCGGCGTCGTCGGCCATGAAATCCAGCTGATGGATCTCGGCACCGGCCACCGGCTCGACCTCTTGCAGATCGACCCCCAGCACCCGACCCACCGCCTTGCCCTTTTTCTCGCCCAGGGCATTGATGCGTTTCACCGCCACCTGCAGCCAGCCACCGGGCGCACAGCCCAGATCGACCACCCGCGCGCCGGGCACCAGAAAGCGGTAGCGCTCGTCCAGTTCCAGTATCTTGTAGGCCGCGCGCCCGCGATAGCCCTCGGATTGGGCCCGTTTGACATAAGGATCGTTCAACTGCCGCTGCAGCCAGCGGGTCGAGCTCAGCTTGCGGCCGCGCGCGGATTTGACCTTGACCTTGAGATCGCGCTGCCCGCGCCCGGATGTATTCTTGCCTGTAGGTGTCTTTGCCATCGCGTCAAACCTTTACCGCTGCCGCGGCCCTTGTGCCGGAAAACGCCCCTGCGGGAAACGGCGAAATCCCCATCCCGCTGCCCCCCCCGGGACGACCAGGGCCGGCGGGCAGGATCAGAACGGGCCGTCTTCGAGCACCCCATCGGCGCTCATCTGGGCATATAGCAGCCCCTCGCGCAGACCGCGATCCGCCACTGACAGCCGGTCGGTGGGCCAGCAGCGCAGCAGCGCCTGCAGGATCGCCGAACCGGACATGATCAGCGCCTGCCGGTCCTCGCCGATGCGCGGGTCGCGCCGCCGCCCGGCCGGGCCGAGATCGAGATATTCACGGATTACCTTGTCGATCTGATCGCTGGTCATGCGCAGCCCGTCGACCTTGGTGCGGTCATAGCGTTTCAGCCCCAGGTGACTGGCGGCAACAGTGGTGACCGTTCCCGACGTGCCGACGATCTGGAACCCTTCGCGGGCCTGGATATCCTTGTACGGGGCGAACTCGGCCAGATTTTCCTCAAAAAACCAGCTCATCAGCGCAAAGCGCGCGGAATCGTCCTCGACGTCGTTGAACTGGTCGCGCAGGGTCGCAACCCCCAACGGCACGCTGATCCAGTCCACCACCTTGGCCGCCGGAAACGGGCTGTCGGGCGGGTGGAACCCGGCATGCAGCCGCATGATCGCCTGCGGGCGGTCGCGGCGCGGCACCGACGAGATGTCGATCCAGACCAGTTCGGTCGATCCGCCGCCGATATCCACCACCAGCAGCTGTTCGGTCTTGGTGCTGACCAGCGGGGCACAACTGATCACCGCCAGCCGGGCCTCTTCCTCGGGCTGGATCACTTCCAGCTTCAGCCCGGTTTCGCGCCGCACCTGCCGGATGAATTCGTTGGAGTTGGTCGCGCGCCGACAGGCCTCGGTGGTGACCAGACGCATCCGCAGGACCCGGTTGCGTTTTAGTTTCTGCTGGCAGATGCGCAAAGCCTGAACCGTGCGCGCCATCGAAGAGCGCGACAGACGCCCCGTCCTTTCCAGCCCGGAACCGAGCTGGACCGATTTCGAGAAACTGTCCACCACATGAAAGCCGCTGCCCTTGGGTTGGGCAATCAGCATGCGGCAACTGTTCGTGCCCAGATCCAGCGCGGCGTAAAGCTCGGCCGGATCGGGCGGGTTCGGCGCAGGGCTTTCGACCGCTTTCGGGAACGCGCCTGCACCGTTTATGCGCTTGGGCGCCATGATTCACGCCCTTCCGATTTCGTGTTGCCGGCAGGATAGGCGCGCAAAGTCAAGGGCGCAAGATGCCGTGGCCCCGGAAACGCCCCCAATCTCCGCAATTTTCCGCCGGCGGGGGCGGAGTTTCATCATGTTCATGAGGATTTTGGGTGATCTCGGCGGTGGAGTCGACCCGCCGGCTGATCTAGGTAGGTTCCCATAGGTCGCAGGACACGTCCGTTCTGTCGAAAACAGGCGCCGGGGACGGTTTGCGGTACAGTACATAGTGCCCGAGAGAGAAGGGAATCAGTCATGCCTGATGTCACGGTTGTATACTGGCGGGATATTCCGGCGCAGGTGATCGTCGGCAAGGGGCGCCGAGGAACCAAGCGGCAGTTGGCCGAGCGTTTTGAACAGGCAATCGACCGGGCCGCGATGAAGGTCAATGCCAGGGACGCCGACGCCTATCTGGCCGAGTGGCGCAAGGCCGCGCCCTATGCGGTCGAGGGGCAGCCCGAGGCCGTGGCCGAAGCCGAGGCGGCACGACTGGAAGCGGAATATGACGGGGACCGGATCAAGGCCCTGATTGACAATGACGGGTGGGCATGAGCCTGACATCCATTTGGGAGGCCGCTATGGCTTTGTTGAACTTCAAGAAGCGTGAAGCCCCGGGAACCACCCCGGTTCGTGGTGATGTCGAGGCCTTTCTGCAGGGCTATTCCATCGAGGTGATGCCGCGCACCGCCGAAAAGGTCGAGAATTTCCGCGATCTGCTGCCCGAGGGCACGCGCGTCTACATTGCCCATATCGAGGGCACCCCTATCGAGGACATGGTCGCCACCGCCCGCCGCCTGGCCCGCGACGGATACCCGGTCATGCCGCATTTTCCGGCCCGTATCATCAAGGACGCGGCCACGCTGGCCGACTGGATCGCCCGCTATCAGGGCGAGGCCGGTGTCGATCAGGCGCTGTTGCTGGCCGGCGGCGTTGCCCGGCCCGTGGGCGATTTTGACAGCTCGATGCAGCTGATGGAGACCGGCCTGTTCGACAAGGCCGGGTTCAAGCGGCTGCATGTCGCCGGGCACCCCGAGGGCAACCGCGACATCGACCCCGATGGCGGCAACTGGAATGTCGAGGCGGCGCTGCGCTGGAAACAGGATTTCTCGGAACGTACCGATGCCGAGATGGCGCTGGCGACGCAATTCGCCTTCGACGCCAAGCCGATCATCGCCTGGGCCGACAGCCTGGCGGCGGCAGGGATCACCCTGCCGATCCATATCGGCATTGCCGGTCCGGCCAAGCTGCAGACCCTGATCAAGTTCGCCATCGCCTGCGGCGTCGGACCGTCGCTGAAGGTCTTGCAGAAGCGGGCGATGGATGTCAGCAAGCTGCTGTTGCCCTATGAGCCGACCGACGTGATCACCGAACTGGCGGCGCACAAGGCGGCCAATCCCGATTTCAACATCACCAAGGTGCATTTCTTCCCGCTGGGCGGGATCAAGACCAATGCCACCTGGGCGATCAACAATGGCGGCACCTCGGGCCGTCCTGCAAATCAATCCTGAAAGGACGTCCATGACCCGCACCATCGTCGAAAGCAAATCCAAGACTGCCATCATCGGATTTGACCAGCCGTTCTGTGTCATTGGCGAGCGGATCAATCCCACCGGCCGCAAGAAACTGGCCGCCGAACTGGAGGCCGGTGATTTTTCCACGGTGGAAAAGGACGCGCTGGCGCAGGTCGAGGCCGGGGCCACGGTGCTCGATATCAATGCCGGCGTGGTCTATAATTCGAACCCCAACCCGAACGAGACCGAACCGCCGCTGATGCAAGAGATCATCAAGCTGGTGCAGGGGCTGGTCGATGTGCCGCTCTGCATCGACAGTTCGGTGCCCGGCGCGCTCGAGGCGGGGCTGGCGGTTGCCGAGGGGCGGCCGCTGCTGAACTCGGTTACCGGCGAAGAGGATCGTCTGGAGCTGGTGTTGCCGCTGGTCAAGAAATACAACGTGCCGGTGGTGGCGATCAGCAATGACGACACCGGTATTTCCGAGGACCCGGATGTGCGGTTTGCCGTGGCGAAAAAGATCGTCCAGCGCGCCGCCGATTTCGGTATTCCGGCGCATGATATCGTGGTCGATCCGCTGGTGATGCCGATCGGCGCCATGGGCACCGCCGGATTGCAGGTCTTTGCGCTGGTGCGGCGCCTGCGCGAGGAACTGGGGGTCAACACCACCTGTGGCGCCTCCAATATCAGCTTTGGCCTGCCCAACCGCCATGGCATCAACAACGCGTTTCTGCCGATGGCGATGGGGGCCGGCATGACCAGCGCGATCATGAACCCGGTGGCGCTGCCGGTGCCGCCCTCAAAGATCGCCGAGAAACGCGCCGAGGTTGCCGCCGCCGGAATCGTGCTGCCCGACGACATGGATGACGAGACCTTTGTCACGATGTTCGGTCTGGGTTCGACCAAGCCGCGCGCAGGCTCGGAAATGGAAGCCATTCGCGCCGCCAACTTTCTGACGGACAACGATCCGCACGGATCGGAATGGATCCGCACCAACAAAGCCCCGCCGAAAGCCGGTAACGAGGGCCGCGGCCGGGCCGGGCGCAGCGGCGGCCGTCGCCGCCGGGCCTGACCGGCCGCCGGAAAAGGCGCACCCGCCAGGACCGATTGGCGGGCGCGCCGTTTCCGACAGGCGCTATAGGCCTGTCGCCGCGCCTTTCCCGACTATCCTTTGCCCGCATTCTGGTTCTTTGGCGGTATCCGTGTACAGTGAACCGGAACCCGTCCGAACCCGGACAGAGCCGCAAGGAGGGTCGATATGAGCAAACAAGCGACTCCGCGTCTGGACGCGGTCGATCTGACCAGAAAATTGGGCAAAAAGCCCTATGCCGCCAAGTTGGCCCGTCTGCAAAGGCAACTGGCCGAGGTTCAGCAGGCCTATCTGTTCTCCGGCGACAAGGCGGTGCTGGTCTTCGAGGGCTGGGACGCGGCGGGCAAGGGCGGGGCGATCCGGCGGATATCGGCGGCGCTGGACCCGCGCAGTTTCAAGGTCTGGCCAATCGGAGCACCGCGAAATTACTACTTGGACCGGCATTACATGGTGCGGTTCATGGAACGCCTGCCGCCGGCGGGGGCGATTTCGGCCTTTGACCGCTCCTGGTACGGGCGGGTGCTGGTCGAGCGCATCGAGGAACTGACGCCGACGCAGCGCTGGCAGGACGGATATCGCGAGATCCGCCATTTCGAACGGATGCTGGCGGATGACGGTATCCGGCTGGTCAAGCTGTTCTTCCATATCTCGCCGGACGAACAGCTGGCGCGGTTCGGTGAACGCCTGCGCAACCCGTTCAAGCGGTGGAAACTGACCTACGAGGATTTTCGCAACCGCAGCCGCTGGGATGATTATGCCGCCGCTATCGACCAGATGTTCGCGGAAACCTCGACGGAATTCGCACCCTGGACAGTGATTTCGGCCAACAACAAACGCCATGCCCGGATTGCGGCGATGCAACAGATCCTGGACGTGCTGACACCGGGCGTCGAACTGGGTCCGCCGGAGCTGGATCACCGGGTGTTGCACGAGGCCGGAAACCATTTCGGCGCGGACGACGCCCTGATCAACAGCTTGAGCGGGCGCACCGGGTGACCTGCCGCTCACGGCGTGGCGTGGCATGGCCTTGCAGCTGCAGCGCGGCCCGGCCTAGATTGGCACGGAACGAGGTACGGTGACGACAGGGGACCAAGGGCATGAACGACACGGCAAACGAACTGGCAGAGGTGATCCGGGAAATCGAAGAGGTGGATACCTGTATCAAGGATCTCGAGGCCGATGCCAGACGCGACCCGAATTCCAACGCGGCACGGCACAACAAATTCGCCTGCAAGACCATGCGCCGTTATCGTATTCGGCTGGTTGACGAGCGCGACAAGCTGCTCAAGGGGCTGACGTCGACGTAGCGCAAGGCCATCCGGATTGCGGGATACCCCGCTTTCGGATGCTCGATCCGGCAGGACCGATCCCTTGGAACAGAAAGAGCCTGGCAGATCGGGCATGGCATGGTCCGGTTTTGCCTCCATCCCACAGCAATGGATCGGAACATGACGGCTATCGAACCGCCAGAGCCCTTGCCAGATGTCGTGACCTTTGTCTTTGACGGGCAGGGCGGGGGGCAATCTATTGCCTCCGAAGATTTTGCCCAGCTCGGGACGGCGGACCTGCCGTCCGGCTTTGCCTGGCAGCACCTTCGTCGCGAAGCCGGCAGAACCCCCGGATTGTTGCACGCCTGCGCGCTGGATCCATTCGTGACCGAGGCGCTGATCGCCCAGGACACCCGGCCACGCTGCACGGTTCACGGCGACGGTGTGCTGTTGAACCTGCGCGGCGTAAACCTGAACCCGGGCGCCGAACCCGAAGACATGGTGTCGTTGCGCCTGTGGATCGAAGGCCACCGGGTCATCAGCGTTTGGGTGCGCCCGACGATGGCAGTGCGCGATCAGATGTCGGCCATCCGGCGCAATCTGGCGCCGCTCTCGCCCGGCGACCTTGTGGCGAAACTGGCGTTGCGTCTGGCGGACCGGGCCGAACCGTCCGTCGCGGCGCTGAACGAGCGCATCGACGATCTGGAAGAGCAGGTGCTGGACCCCGCGGACCGGCTGTCCCGCGCCGATCTGTCCGAAATACGCCGCAGCGCGATCATCCTGCGCCGCTATTTCGTGCCGCAGCGCGATGCCCTGAGCACGCTGGAAATCGAGGATGCGGACTGGTTGCAGGATCGCGACCGCAGCCGCCTGCGCGAAGCGGCGGAACGGGTCTACAGGCTGGGCGAGGAACTGGACGCGATTCGCGACCGTGCCCAGATCGTCCATGATCAGATCATGGACCGGCGTGCCGAACGGATGAACCGGCAGATGCTGGTGCTTTCGGTGGCGGCTGCGGTATTCCTGCCACTGGGGTTGGTGACCGGGCTATTGGGCACCAATATCGGCGGCATTCCGGGCGCGGAAAACCCTTGGGCCTTTTCCGTGGTTTGCGGGCTGTTGCTGGGGTTGGCGGCTGGTCTCTTGCTGTGGTTTCGACGGTTGGGCATGTTCCGCTGAGACCGGCGCGCGCACAAAATCGTGCGTTGCGGTGTTCCGGTTCCGGTTGCAAAGGGATATGGAACCCGGCCAGATTAATATCCCATCCTGTCGGGTCGCCAGACCCCCGCGCAGCCGGAGAACACGTAGATGACCCCCTTTGCAATCGCCGGCGTGCAGATGCACGTAGCCGCGCTTCATTCCAATGTCGAAGCCATGCTGCACCGGCTGGATATCCTGATGCTGCGATTCCCCTGGACGCAGATGGTGCTGTTCAGCGAACTCGCCCCCTTTGGCCCCTTGCACCGCTATGCCCAGCCGGTCCGCAACGAGGTGATTCAGCAGTTCTGCGAGGCCGCGCATCGACACAAGGTCTGGCTAATTCCCGGCTCGATGTTCATCAAGGGCGAAGACGGGCTGATCCGCAACACCTCTGTGGTGATCAATCCGCAGGGCGAAGAGGTGGCGCGCTATGACAAGATGTTCCCGTTCCTGCCCTACGAAGCGGACATCGAACCCGGCAAGAATTTCTGCGTCTTTGACGTGCCCGAAGTCGGGCGGTTCGGCCTGTCGATCTGTTATGACATCTGGTTTCCGGAAACCACACGGCAACTGACCAGCCAGGGCGTCGAGGTGCTGTTGCACCCGGTATTGACCGGGACCACAGACCGCGAGGCAGAGCTGTCCATCGCCCGCGCTACGGCGGCGCAGTTCCAGTGTTATGTTTTTGATGTCAATGGATTGGGCGCCGGCGGCGTTGGGCGCTCCTGCGTCGTGGATCCGACGGCCACGGTGCTGCATCAGTCGGCGGGACAAGAGGATCTGTTCCCGATCGAGGTCGACCTGGACATGGTCAGGCGCCAGCGCGAAACCGGTCTCAAGGGGCTGGGCCAGGTCTTGAAGAGCTTTCGGGACCGGTCCACCGATTTCTCGGTCTATGACCGGTCCAGTGGCGCCGATGCCTATCTGAAGACGCTTGGCCCGCTGGAAATGCAGGGACAGGGCAGCCGGGCCGGACTGCAGGTCGACATGCCGATGGTCGAGGCCGGTGGTGAAACGCCCCGGATCGAGGACACCGGCAGCGAAACGGCGCTGTTTCCCGGAAAGATATCGAACGCCTGAAACCGTTGAATCGGAGCGCAGCGCGAAACAGTTGCTTTTTTTTCGCATCGGTCGGACACTCGGTGTCTGGGAGGACGATCGATGCATTCAGTAAACGACTATTATTCGGCGATTCAGCTGCGGTCAGATCGCTGGAGCGCGTTGCGCAACGCCACGGGGGCATTGGCGGATGGCAGCGCCGGTGCGCGCGAGCCGGCTCTGCTAAGACGAATTTCGCAGCTGTTTTCTTCGCTGGCCCTGATCGAGCCCTATTGGGCGTTTCCGGGCATGGCCGCCTTTGACCACATGCGCCGGCAGCTGGAGCACGAGAATTTTGAGGACCTGGCTTTTGCCGTCAGACGCGTGACACGCGCGTTGACCACCGGGGCCTACCGGCGGCGCCATATCCCGCTGGAACGCGACAGTGTCGACAGCGAAGAGCATGAAGACGAGGCCCAGCTGTCGCCCGAAGCGCGGGCGATGAGCAAACCGTATTTCGAGGTGCTGATCGTCGACAACGTGAACGAGCAGCAGGAACGCTGGCTGCGGTCCAACATGACGCGCATGCGCCGGCCCGAGGACCCGTTCACCTACGAAGCGCTGGTGGTGCCCAGCCTCGAGGACGCTCTGATCGCGGTTCTGTTCAACCACAATATTCAAGCCATCGTCGTGCGCCCCGGATTGACTTTGCGCTCGAAGATGGAATTGCCGATCCTGACCCGTTACCTGAACCGTGCCGGCGGGGTCGAACAGCTGGATGCGCTGAACGCCGAGGATTACGGTCCGGAACTGTGTCGCCTGGTCGCCAAAGTGCGCCCGGAACTGGACGCCTATCTGATCACCGAACGTTCGGTCGAGGACATCGCGGGGCTGGATCTGGGGATTTGCCGGCGGGTGTTCTACAATCAGGAAGACTTTCTGGAACTGCACCTGAATATCCTGCGCGGCGTCAAGTCCCGTTTCAAAACGCCGTTCTTCACGGCGCTTGTGGAATATTCCAAGCAGCCCACCGGGGTGTTTCACGCCATGCCGATCAGCCGCGGCAAATCGATCAGCCGCAGCCACTGGATTCAGGACATGGGCGCCTTTTATGGGCCCAACATCTTTCTGGCGGAAACTTCGGCCACGTCCGGCGGTCTGGACTCGCTGCTGGATCCGGTCGGTCCGATCAAGCGGGCGCAGGAACTGGCGTCGCGGGCCTTTGGCTCGAAACAGACCTTTTTTGCCACCAACGGCACCTCGACCTGCAACAAGATCGTGGTGCAGGCGCTGGTCAGTCCGGGCGATATCGTGCTGATCGACCGCGATTGTCACAAGTCACACCATTACGGCATGGTGCTGGCCGGCGCTCAGGTCTGTTATCTGGACAGCTATCCGCTGAACGAATACTCGATGTACGGCGCGGTGCCGCTGCGCGAGATCAAGCACCGGCTGCTGGCGCTGAAGGCCGCCGGCAAGCTGGACCGGGTGCGGATGCTGCTTTTGACCAACTGCACCTTTGACGGCATCGTCTATAATGTCGAACGGGTGATGGAAGAATGCCTGGCCATCAAGCCGGACCTGATCTTTCTGTGGGACGAGGCCTGGTTCGCCTTTGCCCGGTTCGGTCCGACCTATCGGCAGCGCACGGCGATGAACGCCGCCGCGGTGCTGCGCGAACGGTTCCGCAGCGAGGACCATGCCAGGGCCTATGCCGCCCAGCAGGAAGAGTTGGACGGCGCCGATGACGAGACCCTGCTGAACACCCGGCTGATCCCGCCGCCCCATTCCCGGGTGCGGGTCTATGCCACGCAATCCACCCACAAGACCCTGACCTCGCTGCGGCAGGGGTCGATGATCCACGTGCATGACCAGGACTTCAAGGGCGAGGTCGAACAGTCGTTCCACGAAGCCTACATGACCCATACATCGACGTCGCCGAACTATCAGATCATCGCCAGCCTGGATGTCGGCCGCCGGCAGGTCGAGCTGGAAGGGTTCGAATTCGTGCAGCGCCAGGTCGAGGCCGCCATGTCGATGCGCCGGTCGATCGCCAGCCACCCGCTGCTGCAGAAATACTTCAAGGTGCTGTCCGCCGGCGACATGATCCCGGAAAAGCATCGCGAAAGCGGCGTCACCAGCTATTTCGACATCGAACAGGGCTGGACCGATATATGGGATTGCTGGGAGAACGACGAGTTCGTTCTGGACGCCACCCGCGTCACTCTGGCGGTCGGGGGAACCGGTTGGGATGGCGACACATTCAAGACCGATATCCTGATGGACAAATACGGTATCCAGATCAACAAGACGTCGCGCAACACCGTGCTGTTCATGACCAATATCGGCACCACGCGATCCTCGGTCGCCTATCTGATCGAAGTTCTGGTCGAGATTGCGAAAAAGCTGGACGATCTGCTGGACGATGCCAGCCGGATGGAGCGTCTGTCCTTTGACCGAAGGGTGAAGAACCTGATGGAGGACGTTCCGCCATTGCCCGATTTCAGCCGGTTCCACGACGCGTTCCGTGGCGATCCGACCTCGCCCGAAGGAGACATCCGGACGGCCTTTTTCCTGAGCTATGATGGCGAAAACTGCGACTATCTGGAACTGGAAGGATCGCTGAAACAGGCGCTGGACCGAGGCGAAGAGGTGGTCTCGGCGGGCTTTATCATTCCCTATCCACCGGGGTTTCCGATCCTGGTGCCGGGTCAGGTGGTCAGCCGGGAAATCCTGGAATTCATGCTGGCGCTGGATGTCAATGAAATCCACGGCTACCGCGCCGACCTGGGACTGCGGGTGTTTACCAAAGAGGCATTGGACAGAAACACACAACTCAAACTCAGCAATGCGGCTGAATAGACGGGGATTTCGCGATGACCAGCAAGGTACTGAACAACATCTCTGAAATCCGCCGGTTCTTTCACCGCAACGAGGACCCGATCTATTTCATTTCTGCGACCAATTTCAATCTGTTGGGGCTGGATGAATGGGTGCGGAATTTCAAGTATATCTGCTATATCGATTGCTACGGCGGCAAGCATCCCAACGTGTTCTGTCCCAGCGAACAGCCACATGCGGAGTTCCAGTCGATCGAGGACATCAACAACTATCTGCTGCAGCACAAGGAGGTGATCGACTTCATCAAGCGGCGCGGCGGCAAGCCGAAATTCGTGTTCCTGATGTTTGACGAGGAAACCGAGCGGCTGGCCAAGGAACTGGGGGCCGATGTCTGGTTCCCCAAGGCAAAGCTGCGCACGGCCATGGACAACAAGATCGAGACCGTGCGCATCGGCAACAAGGCCGGGGTGCCGTCGGTGCCCAACGTTCTGGCCGAGGTCAAATCCTACGCCGACCTGCGCAAGACCTGTGAAAAGGCCGGGATCGGCCATGATCTGGTGCTGCAATCGGCCTTTGGCGATTCCGGGCACACAACATTCTTCATCAAATCCGAGGCCGATTTCCGCCGCCACGAGCACGAGATCATCGGCGAGGGCGAGATCAAGATCATGAAGCGGATCGACTGCCGCGGCTCGGCGATCGAGGCCTGCGCCACCAAGGAGGGCACGATCGTCGGCCCCTTGATGACCGAACTGGTCGGCTTCAAGGAACTGACACCCTATCGCGGCGGCTGGTGTGGCAATGAAATCCTGTCCACGGCCTTTCCGCCCAAGGTGCGCGATACGGCGCGGGACCTGACCTTCAAGTTCGGCGAGCAGCTGCGCAAGGAGGGGTATCGCGGCTATTTCGAGCTGGATTTCCTGATCGACAAGAAATCCGGCGATCTGTGGCTGGGCGAGCTGAATCCGCGTATCACCGGGGCCAGTTCGATGACCAATCACGCGGCCTTTGCCCATGCGGACGCGCCTTTGTTCCTGTTTCACCTGCTGGAATTCTCGCGCAAGAAGTTCAATCTGGACGTCGACGAACTGAACGCACGCTGGGCCAACCCGGACATGATCGACAGCTGGTCGCAGATGGTGATCAAGCACACCGAGGACAGCGTCGACATCTGCACCGAGTCACCCGAGACCGGAATCTACAAGATGCTCGAGGACGGGCGCGTGGTGTTCGACCGGTTCGACTATCACCGGCGCGCGGTGGAAAGCGAGAACGAGGCGTTCTTTCTGCGCATCCTGCAACCGGGGGATTACCGCTATGAGGGCGCCGATATAGGCATTCTGGTGACGCGCGGGCGCTCGATGACCAAGAGCTTTCAGTTGAATGATCGGGCCAAGCGGTGGATCCACGGCATCAAGTCCGGCGTTGCGGCCAAGGCGCTGCCAATGGCCGAGGCCGGCCCGGCGCTGGCCGATCCGGCCTTCAAGATCCTGTAGGGTACATCGGGAATGTTCTGGCGCGCACTGACCGAGGACACGCCCGGCCCGAAATGGGCCGGGCTGTTCCGCGATTACTGGCCGGCCTATCGGCGCTGGTGGTTGCGCGAGGGGGACAAGATGCGCCCGCCCTTCATGGAAAGCCGCCGGGCGCTGGCCACCCACATGCCCGAGCTTTTGCCGCTATATGACCAGCTGTGCGATCTGGCCGGCGGCGGCGACCAGGCCGCGCGATTTCTCAGTTTTTACTGTCCGCCGCCCTATCTGGCCGGCTGTTCCCAGGCGATCTGGACCGGCAAGGAACCGGTACTGGTGCGCAATTACGACTACAATCCAAAGGCTTTCGATAGCCTGGTCCTGAACACCAAATGGCAGGGCCGCCGGGTCATGGGTACTGCCGACGGGCTGTGGGGGCTGGTGGACGGCATGAATGATGCCGGTCTGGCAGTGTCGCTGACCTTTGGCGGGCGGCGTATCGTGGGCGAGGGGTTCGGCGTGCCGCTGATCCTGCGCTATGTGTTGCAGACCTGCAGCAGCACCGAAGAGGCGCGCGAGGCACTGGCGCGGATCCCGACCCACATGAGCTATAACGTTACCGTTCTGGACAAGCGGCGCACCTATCTGACGGCGATGATGGCGCCCGACCGCCCGGCGCTGATCACCCATGCGGCGGTGGCGACGAACCATCAGGAAACCGTGGAATGGGTCAGCCATGCCCGGTTCACCGCCACGGTCGAGCGCGAACGGTTCCTGCTGAACCGTCTGACCCTGCACCGTGACCCGCAGGAAACCTTTATCTCGGCATTCCTGAAACCGCCGCTCTATTCGACGGCCTTTTCCGCCGGGTTCGGCACGCTGTACACCGCCGTCTATCGGCCGCGCAAACAGCAGATGGAAATCCGCTGGCCCGGTACCGTCTGGCCAATGTCGATGAGCAAGTTTCAGGAAAGCAGCCGTAAGGTGCACATTCCGGACCCTGAACCGACCGGCACCTGGCCGGGTATCCCCCAATAGAACCCTTGGGTTGTTCTAGGCGGCGGGGCTGGCCGAGCGATCCATCAGGGCGGCCAGCCGGTCGCTGACCTCGGCAACGTTGCGCGCGCTGGACGGGGGGACGCTGAACAACCGGTTGACGTCCGGCAGGGACCAGCCCGATGCTTGCGCAAAGCGTCGGCGATACGCGGCATTGGTCGGCATGACCCCATCGGTGCCGCGCTCGCTCCAGGTGGCGGCAGCAATCGCGGGGTCCTCGGCCCGCAGCCGGGCCAGCGCCGCGTGTCCCTTTTCGACCGGGATGTTCAGCGCATTGCAACACCGGATCGCCTCGACATCCAGCGCGTCGATCTTTTTGACATTCGCCTTGGGCGTGGGCTGCAGCCGGTCAAAGAGATCGGCCAGACCGGCGGCCTGCATCACCGCGCCGCAGGCGTCCGGAACCCGGTCATAGGGAATGACCTGCAGCCGGTGGCCGAACAGCCCGCGATAGCCCTGCAGCAGAAACAGATAGTCAAACAGGCCGGCGGGCCGCCGGACATAGTCGCGATACGGCGTCGCGTTACGCTGATTCACGGTGAATTCACGGAAATGGCTGACATGATAGTCGGTCAGGTTGCGCAACAGCACGATGCCCTGAATATCGTCAAAGCCGAATTCTTCCAGCGCGCAGACGAACCGGGTCAGATGCGACTGGTGCAGCGGTGCCGACCAGGCTTCGGCCGAGAAAAGCACGGTGTCACAGCCCGAGTCGGTGATTTCCCGCGCCAGGGCGCGCGGCAGAACACCGGTCTTGCCCTGCATGAAATCGCGGATCAGGGGAAAGTGCCGATAGCCCAGCTTGGGGTCGTTGATCATCCCGCTGGCGGGATACAACACGTCATTGTCGCGCAAAAGATCACGGTTGGCGTGCAGCAGATTCTGCAGGCTTGATGAGCCGGTCTTGTACGTCCCCAGATGCAGAACTGCGCGCATGATCGCCTCGGTCGTCGTTTGCCCTCATGTCCCGGTTCACGCCCGGCGCAGCGCGCAGAGTCGGCGTCAAAAGGGGTTGGATGGGGGCTTAGACCCGCACGACGCGGGCGTCAACGATGCGCAATCAGCCGGCGGCACGGCCCCGGATCAAGGTGCTGGAAATCTCGGGCGTACGCGGCATATAGACGACGTCGCAATGTTCCTTGAGAAAATCGAACTTGCCGGTCCAGTCGTCGCCCATGGCAAAGACATCGGCCCCATGGGTCAGCACATCGTTGATCTTTTGATCCCAGCTTTCCTCGGGAATGATCTGGTCGACATAGCGCACCGCTTCCAGATCGCGCTTGCGCTGTTCAAAGCTGAATTTCGATTTCTTGCCCTTGAGCGCGTTGAACGAGTCGGTCGATACCGCAACGATCAGATAGTCCCCCAGGTCCCGGGCACGTTGCAGCAGGCGGATATGGCCATAGTGCAGGGTGTCGAAGGTTCCGTAGGTAATCACTTTGCGCATTGCGTACGTCGCCCCTTTGGCCCAGCCGTCGAAAAACCGTCACATTCCGGTTACATTACCATTAGGCGAATCCCGGGTCCAATCTTTTTGCCATCGATGTCGTGAAAAAGCGGTTGACCGCAGGAAGTTGCGCCCGGCCCCGCGGATCGGGCCGGCCTCGCGCCACGGTGGTTCAAGACCGGGATGGCAAATGCGCCGGATGTCCCGGCGCATCACAGGTTCGATCAGCCCCGGCCGATGACACGGTCCAGCACGGCCAGCGGCAGGCGCGACCAGTGCTTGGCGATCACCCGATCCACCACCCGCTTGCAGGCCGATCCGCCGTCATAGCGAAAGATCTGTTTGCGCAGTTTTGTGCGGTCTTCGACGCAGCGCGGGTTCTCGTCGCGATTGAGGGCTGCGGCGCATTCGGCGCCATCGGTATAATATTCGCCCACTTCCAGCCCGGAAACGTCGCGCTCGTCATAGATTTCCCGAATCCCCAGATATTCTTCGCGATCGGGCTGAAAGAACAGCACCCGGCGTCCGGTCAGCAGGTAATCGTAATAGGTCGAGGAATAGTCGGTGACCAGAATGTCGGTCTCGCTGAGATAGGGATAGATGTCGTCCTTGGGGTCGACGATCAGGATTCGGTCCGATGCCAGCCCGGCGGCCATGGCGTCAATCTGGGGCGAGTCGCCGCTGACCTTGTGGTTCTTGATCACCAGCAGCGTGCCCTCCTGCGCGGCACAGGTGGCCATGAACTGCTCGATTTCCCGATAGAACCGGGTGCGGTCCTGTTTCGGGGCGCGAAACGTCGGGCAGAACAGCACCGTGCGCCCCTTGCTGGCGCGGGTCTGGCGCATGCGCGCGATGATGGACTGGTCGGTATTGATTTCGCTGAACCGCATGCCCTGGTTGGCCTCAATCAGGATGTCGGTACGCGGGCTGCCGGTCACCATGATCTTGGCGTTCGGAAATGCCTCGCGATAACGCGGCTTCACCGACTTTGACTCGGCCGAAACGTAGTCGGCCGACAGGCAGTCAAAGGCATAAAAGGGAAAGCCCTTGACCGGCTGCGTATCCAGCAGCTGATAGGCGATTTTCTTGGCTGGCACGCCATGCCAAAGCTGGATTTTTGTGGCCCCGGACAAGGCCATTTGCAGATAGCAATAGGTGGAATGCGCCAGATGGTGGGTCGAGACAAAGACGTATTTGGTTTCGATCAGCCGTTTCAGCATCGGCGTGGTGCGCCCGAACTGATAGGCATTCACGCCGACCGCGCGCAGCGCTTGGACTTCGCTTGCCGAGTGGCACAGCCAGTACAGTTCCAGGCGCGGGTCGATCTTTTTGAGATTACCGTGCAGATAGGAATAAATGTATTTGCTGTTGTCGCTGAAGCTGCCCGGCGACAGGACGCAGACCTTGTCCTTGACGGCGCGCATCGAGGCCTGGGACAAAAAATGCAAGGCGACGCCGTTTTCCGAAATTTCCAGGGCTTTCTTTACCGGGGGGGCAATTCCGGGCTTTTTCAAGGGCGCACCATCAAGTTGTTGAAATTTGGGCCGACAATAGGACGTGGCTTCGTAGGGTCGGCACCTGGGTTTGTCAATGCGCGCGGCTGGGGTCCGTCTCACCAGCCAAACGCGCGCAGCATGTCACCCAGTTCCTGCGTCAGATGGGGAAAGGGCGACCGTTCGCGGATCAGCAACGATACCGAGCGGCGGTCGGTCAGCCCGTTGATGTTCCGAAAAACCAGATGGTCCGGCATGATCCGCAAGACGGTCTGGGGCAAAACCGTGATCCATTTGCCCGAGCGTACCATGCTGATCAGCGACAGCGTGTTGTGCGCCGTGACCCGAGCAGAGGACAGCGCATCGGCGATTTCGGGCGTCTCGATCAGGCGGCACAGGTTGTTACGCACGAAACCCGCGGCGATCACGTCCTGTATGCCAGGCGCTCGGGACTGTCGCGCCAGTGGGTGATCCGGTGCGCAGATCAGGCCGAAACGGTCCTTAAACAGCAACTCTTGCCTTATCCCGTTCAGCTGCGGCTGACCCGACGCGATCCCCAGATCGGCCTGACCGCGCAACAGCGCATCGATCACCATTTCGGTGTCGGCGTCGCGCAGTTCGACATTCAGCCCCGGATGCCGCCGGGTCAGAGTCTCGATGGCGGCGGGGAAAACCAGATCGACAACCGACGGCACCGAGGCGATGCGCAGCAGCCCTTGCGGCGCGCCGGCGGTTGCTTGTATGGCGTTGATTGTGTCATCGAATTGCCGCAGCTGCTGCTGAGCCAGTTCGAACACCTCTTCGCCCAGCGGCGTCAGGCGGTTCTTGCGCTCGTTTTCGAACAGGCGCCGGCCCAGATGTTCCTCGAGCTGTTTCAGCGTCATGGAAACAGCCGATTGGGTGCGCCCCAGTCGGATTGCAGCATCGGCCAGGTTGCCCGTCTGCGCCACGGTGCTGAAACAGCGCAGCATTGCGATCTTGATTGCCAATTTCAGTTTCCTTGAAATATGGTTCAGTTATTTAAGTTTGACTGATATAACCCTCAAAGTCCACGATATCCCATCACTTGCGCGGGATATGTCATGGCAGATACCAACCTGAATCTCATTGCCGGCGAATGGCTGCCGGGCGAATCCGAGATCGAGAACCGCAACCCGTCGGACCTGTCCGATCTGGTCGGCCGGTTCGCTCAGGCCAGCGCCGACCAGTTGGACGCGACGCTGCAGCGGGCACAAGAGGCGCAGGCGGAATGGGCCAGCTATGGTCCCGAACGCCGGCAGGCCGTGCTGATGGCGATCGGCACCGAACTGATGGCCCGTTCCGGGGAACTGGGCGAGCTGCTCAGTCGTGAAGAGGGAAAACCGCTGGCCGAGGGCCGGGGCGAGGTTTTTCGCGCCGGACAGTTCTTTACCTATTACGCCGCCGAATGCCTGCGTCAGATCGGAGAGAACGCTGACAGCGTCCGCGCCGGGGTCGAGATCGACGTCCGGCGCGAGCCGGTCGGGGTCGTCGCGGTGATCTCGCCCTGGAACTTTCCCACGGCAACCGCGTCGTGGAAAATCGCGCCCGCGCTCTGCTATGGCAACGCCGTGGTCTGGAAACCCGCCAATCTGACCCCGGCCTCGGCCGTGGCGCTGTGCGAGATCATCGCGCGTCAGGATATCCCCCGCGGTCTGGTCTCGCTGGTTATGGGCGCAGGCCGGGCGGTGGGCCAGCGGCTGGTGGAAAGCCCGCTGGTCAACGCCATTTCCTTTACCGGGTCGGTGCCCGTGGGCAAGGGGATTGCCGCTGCGGCCATTCAGAACCTGACCAAGGTGCAGATGGAAATGGGGTCCAAGAACGCTCTGGCGGTGATGGACGATGCCGATCTGGACCTGGCGGTTTCGCTGGCCCTGGGCGGCGCCTTTGGCGGCACCGGCCAGAAATGCACCGCCTCGTCGCGCCTGATCGTGCACGATGCGATCCATGACGCTTTTGTCGAAAAGCTGGTGGCCGGCGCGCAGGCTATGAAAGTCGGCCATGCGCTGGCCGAGGACACCCAGATGGGCCCGGTGGTCAGCGAACAGCAACTGGCCGAGAATCTGGCCTATGTCGATCTGGCCCGCACCGAAGGCGCAGAACTGGCCTGTGGCGGGGAGCGGTTGGAGCGGCCCCAACAGGGGTTCTACATGTCCCCCGGAGTGTTCCTGAACACCACCAACCAGATGCGCATCAACCGCGAGGAAATGTTCGCGCCTCTGACCTCGGTGATCCGGGTCGGCAGCTATGACGAAGCGCTTGCCACGGTCAACGACACCAATTTCGGTCTGACCTCGGGGATCGTCACCCGCGATCTGGCGCGCGCCACGCATTTCCGCCGCAACGCGCGCACCGGGGTCGTCACTGTCAACCTGCCCACCGCAGGCACCGATTATCATGTACCGTTTGGCGGCCGCGGCGACAGTTCCTACGGGCCGCGCGAACAGGGCAGGGCGGCGGCCGAGTTCTATACGACGGTCAAGACCGCCTATATCAGCGCCGGAGCGCCGGTCTGATGCGGATCGATGGCCTGCAATATGCCAACTGGTCGGAAAAAATCTTTCGCCAGATGCGCGACGGCGGGCTGGACGCGGTTCATGTGACCATCGCCTATCACGAGAATTTCCGCGAAACGGTTCTGAATATCGAGCAGTGGAACCGCTGGTTCCAGCGTCACCCGGATCTGATCCTGCCGGGGCGATCGGCCAGCGACATCGACACCGCGCGTGAAACCGGCCGGACCGCGATCTTTTTCGGCTTTCAGAATCCCAGCCCGATCGAGGACGATATCGGTCTGGTCGAGATCGTGCACATGCTGGGTGCGCGGTTCATGCAACTGAGTTATAACAACCAGTCGCTGCTGGCCACGGGCTGCTACGAGACCGAGGATACCGGCATCACCCGGATGGGGCGACAGGTCATCCGGGAAATGAACCGTGTCGGCCTGGTGGTGGACATGAGCCATTCCGGCGACCGTTCGACCATTCAGGCTGCCGATCTGTCCGCGCGCCCGATCGCCATCACGCATGCGAACCCGCATGACTGGGCGCCGGCTTTGCGCAACAAAAAAGACGACGTGATCCGCGCCGTGACCCAGAATGGCGGCATGTTGGGCTTTTCGCTGTATCCGCATCATCTGCGGGATAAATCCGACTGCACGCTGCAAAGTTTTTGCGAGATGATCGCGCGCACCGCCGACCGGTTCGGAACCCGGCATCTGGGGATCGGCTCGGACCTGTGCCAGGACCAGCCCGACAGCGTGGTGGAATGGATGCGTGTGGGGCGCTGGAGCAACGAGATCGACTATGGCGAGGGCTCGGCCAGCAACCCCGGGTTTCCGCCGATGCCCACCTGGTTCCGCGACAACCGCGATTTTGGAAACCTTGCGGACGGCCTGCGCGCGGTCGGCATGGACGACGCCGAAATCGTCGGCATCATGGGGCGGAACTGGTACCGGTTCTTTGCCGATAATTTCGGCCCCGGCGGAAAATGATGTCGGGGGCGACGCATAACCTGCGCCGCGACCCGGCACGCGTCATGCGCCTGCGGCGTCTGGGCGCGCTGCACCAGTGCCGCCTGAGTTTCATGCGGGTTCTGACCCGGCGCATGGCCCGTGACAGCTGGGTTTTTGACCGGCCTGTATTTGACATCGATACCCGCGGTGTCGGCCATGCGGTCTATACCGCCACCGGCCCCGCGCGCAGCTATTCGCTGGTGGCCTTTGCCCATGATCTGCCTGACGAGATGCGTTCGGACCGCGTGATCGCCACCGCCTGGGACGCGACTTTTGCGCTGTTTGACGGCATTCCCACCCCAGAGGACATCGACCGTCTGTCGCAAAACGTGCCGCTGCAAGAGGCCGGGCGCGTCACGGAAAGCGAGTTGTCCCTGTCGCGGGCCAACCGCTCGGTGCGCCTGTGGACCCATGTGGTCGAACGGCTGGCGTCGGGCCGGCAGCCGGATGCCGACAAGATCCGCGATGTCGGCTATCTGATGCGCACCACCGCGGTCTACGGATCGGGCAAGTTCGGCGCGGCGGACCGCGAAAAGATCGCGGCGCGGCCCGAGATGCGGGTGCCGTTTCAGGCCGAGATGCTGTCGGTCTATCTGACCCGGACCTTTGTGCGCGATCTGGTGCAGCACATGGCCCGCGCCCGGGGAGGGGCTGCGACTGTCGAGTTGGACCCCGTGATCGCCCGGCAACTGGGCATTGGTAATTCGACCGGTCTGGGCATGGCGCCGTTCATCCTCAACCATGCGGTCCTGTTCAACAACTGGATCATGGCGCGCGAAGAGGCGATCGCCCGGGTCTGCGCCATAAAAACCGCAACACCCGCGGCGGCGGCGGCCTTTCGGGCCGTACTGGGACGGGCCGACGCTTCGGTTGGATCCTGGCGCTCGCAACATCCGATCCAGATCGAGCGGCTGGCGGCACTGCGCCGCGACATCGACGCGCTGAGCGACCATGTCCGAGGCGACGACCTGCAGAGCGACCAGCCGTGGAACCGGCTGATGGATTGGGCCGAAAGCCGATGCAGCGAAGAGGGGCAGGAATTTGTCGCCTCGCTGATCCTGGAACCTTACGGGGCCCTGGTCGATGAACTGGCCGACGACATGGCCGACGCCAACCCGATCGCCTTTCGCATCGACGGCGCCATGACGGTCGGCGCGCTGCGCGGTCTGATCGAGACCAGTTTCGGCTGGGCGCTGCACATCGACTGGACGGCGCGCGAGAATTGCGCGCGCGCCTGGTATGTCTCTGCGGAAAAGCTGGAACCCCGGCTGGGCGAACGTTTCGAAGAGCCGATTGCCGACTATGAGCAGCCGCTGGCCCCGGCGCGGGACGCGGCGGCGGCCCATGCGGCGCTGGCGGATGTCGAGGACAGCGCGACGGTGGCGGATTTTCTGCTGGTTCGGCCGGAATACCGGCACACCGTCCGCCGCGCCCAGATGAGCCGCCGCGCGCCCTATGGCGAAATCCGCGACAACACCATCGGCCAGGACCTGCTGCCCATCGACATGCTGCGTGCCAAGCTGTCGTTTTTCGGCGCCACCCATTTCGACCCGCGCTCGGACCGCTGGGTGCGCATCTCCATGTATGCCGGCGCGCCCTATCCCGAAGATCTGACGCCCGAAACCGCCGATCTCTGGGTCTATCCGGAGGCAGAAGCATGAGCCTGTCGCTGAACGAGGTCGAAGCTCTGGCCAAACGGGCCGCGCGTGGCGCCGGCTATCCCTGGGGATTGGCGGAAGAGGCCGCGAAAGCCACCCGCTGGCTGTGCGCGCAAGGGATCGATGGCTGCGCCGAACTGGCCGCGTTGCTTACCCGGACCGATGGCGCAGACCTGGCGGACTGGACGCCCGATGCCGGTCCGGGCGGCACCGGATGGCGGGCGCGGGGAGGGCAGTTATGCCCGCTAATCACCGGTGCCGCCCTGTCGGACCGCGCCGATTCTCTGGGCCGGGGCGACCTGCAGATCGCTTCCCTTGTGCGGCCGCTTTTGCTGTTGCCCTTTGCCGCCCTGTGCGCGTGGCATCTGCGGGTGCCTGTCCATATTTCCTGGGGCGCGGCAAAGGCAGCCACGGATGGCCAATCTCTGGCCTTGCACGGCCTGGCAAATGACGGTTTCGCGCAGGAACTGACCGTCTCGGCGGGCGGCGCAATGACCCAACCGAACCGGACCGGCAGCCGCGCAGACCCGCGCGCAGAGATCCGCGCGACCCTGAACCGGTTCGCAGGCCGAACCTTTGCCCCGGCCAGCGAAGAATCGCGGCGCAAGGGGGCCGGTGCCGGCCTGTCCGACAATGATTGACCAGAGGATGCCATGAGCGACACCGAACGACTGAGCCTTGCCGACATCGAAGACCTCGCCTTTCGCGCGCTGGTCGCATCCGGCACATCCGAGGCCAATGCCCGACCGCTGGCCGTGGCGACGGCGGCAACCGAAGCCGACGGAGTTGCCAGCCACGGGCTGGCCTATATCCCGATCTATTGTGAACATGTGGTCTGCGGCAAGGTGGACGGAGACGCAAGACCGACCCTGACGCAGCCGCGCCCGGGTTTGCTGCGTGCCGATGCGGCGACGGGGTTTGCCCATTCCGCCATTGACATGGGCTTTGCCCGGCTGATCCCGCTGGCGCGTGAACAGGGCATTGCCGCGCTGGCGATACACAATAGCTATAACTGCGGCGTACTGGGGTATCACACGGCACGGTTGACACAGGCAGGGCTGCTGGGCCTGGGATTCACCAACGCCCCGGCCTCGATCGCACCATCCGGCGGCGCGCGGCCCGTGGTCGGCACCAACCCGATTTCCATCGCCGTGCCCGGCGAAGACGGCGATCCCAGCATTCTGATCGACCAGAGCGCCAGTACCATCGCCAAAAGCGAGGTGATGAAACATGCCCGCGAAAACAAGCCGATCCCGGTCGGGTGGGCGCTGGATTCCGAGGGCAATCCGACCACGGACCCGGCCACCGGACTCAAGGGGTCGATGGCGCCTTCGGGCGGCTACAAGGGGGTCGGCATCGCGCTGCTGGTCGAGGTTCTGGCGGCCGCGCTGTCCGGCGGACAGCTGGGTATCCACGCTTCGCCCTTTTCCGGCACGGCCGGCGGGCCGCCGCGCACCGGCCAGCTTTTCATCGCCATCGACCCCAGGGCGGCGTCGGGCGACGTATTTGCGACGCGAATGTCCGATCTGGTGCAAGCCATCTGCAGCCAGGACAATGCACACTTGCCCGGCGACGGACGTCGGAACCATCGGCACCGGGCGAAACGGACCGGCGTGCCGGTCAACACAGAGACGCTGCGCAAGATCAGGGAAATAATCGCGGCGAGCCACTAGGCGGAAAACGGATTCCGCAAAAAACTGCGCTGATCCGACCGCTGATGTCGGCGCGCAAACAGCGAGACAAGGGAGGTAAAGAATGTCCATCAAACCACCATTCACGGATCTTGAAATCCGACGATCCACCAAGGGATTCTACGAAGGCCACAGTGTCGAGATCGCGCTGTTCAGCAAGGCGATCATGGTCGCTCTGGTGATCTGGGCGCTGGTCTGGCCGGCCAATGCCAACGGCGTGCTGGGCAGTCTGAACTGGAAGATCCTCGAAGGTTTCAACAGCTTCTACATCGTCATCGTCGGATTTTTCGCCTTTTTCCTGATCGTGATTGCCGCCTTGCCGCAAACCGGAAAACGCATCATGGGCCGCCCCGGAGAGGGCACTGAGTTTTCCAATTTCTCCTGGTTCTCGATGATGTTCGGCGCCGGTCTGGGGGTTGGACTGATGGTCTTTGCCACCGCCGAACCTCTGGGTCTGTGGGGATCGAACCCGTTGGTGCTGTCCGGTGAGGTCGAAAAGAACACCGAACAGGCGCTGACCTCGGCCTATCGCTATACATTCGCGCATTACGGTCTGCATGCCTGGTCGATCTATGTCGTCACCGGTCTGTCGCTGGCCTATTACGCCTATACGCGGGATATGCCCCTGACCATCCGCACCGCCCTGACACCCCTGTTCGGGCGTCTGATGAACGGTTTGCTGGGACATGTCGTCGATGTTCTGGGCGTGGTCGCGACGATCCTGGGCGTGTCGGTCACCATCGGCTTTGGCGTTTCGCAGTTCATCGACGGCATGTACGCGATCACCGGCATGGAATGGATGATGAACATGGGCGGCGAGACACCGGCGCCGGGCACGGTCGGGCTGATCGCCGGGTTGCTGGTCATCATGGGCCTGTCGATCATCTCGGCGGTTTCCGGCGTCGGGCGCGGGGTCAAATACCTGTCCAACCTGAACCTGGTCCTGTCCTTGATCCTGCTGCTGACCTTTGTGATCTTTGGCTCGTTCCTGTTCGCGATGACCACCTATGCTACGGCATTCGTCGACTATATCCTGCACTTTGTTTCGATCAGCTTTGGCGCCTATGGGCCGCAATCTGCCGCAGAATTCAAAGCGGCGCTGCCGGCGGATGCCGCCCCCTATGCCGATGCGCTGCGCAGCGGCGCCACCAATGCCTGGGGATCGTTCGAAGGGTTCCGTTCGGGGTTGGAAGGCGAGGCGGCCAGCCTGTCCGAAGACGTTCTGACGGCAGCCTATGCCGCAGGTGAACCCGGACGCCAATTTGCGTGGCAGGCCGGCTGGACGACCTTCTACTGGGCTTGGTGGATCGCGTTCTCACCCTTTGTCGGGCTGTTCCTGGCCCGCATTTCACGCGGGCGCACGGTGCGCGAATTCATCGTCGGCTGCGTCTTTGCGCCGTCGCTGGTCTGTTTTGCCTGGATGGCCATCCTGGGCGGCACCGCCATCGATCTGGAACTGACCGGCGGGGCGGACGGAGCCATCGTCGGGGCCTCTAACACCGCCAAGCTGTTCGTCACCCTGGGCGAAATGATCTCGGGCGGGTTCCTGTCGGGGATCACCATCATGTGCGTCGTGCTGATCATGACCTTTCTGGTGACCTCGGCGGATTCGGGCATTCTGGTGATGAATACCATCATGTCAGGCGGCGATCAGGAGGTCGGCAACAAGCACAAGATCGTCTGGGGTCTGATCCTGACAGCGGTGATCGGCACGCTGCTGATCGCAGGCAAGTCCGGCGGGGCCGACCCGATGGAAGCCCTGCGCAATGCCATGATCATCGGCGCATTGCCGTTCACGATGGTGATGGGTCTGATGTGCATGGCGCTGACAAAGGCGCTTTACCGCGACGGTGTCCGTGCAAAGGCCGTCACGCCGGCTGCGGAACCGGCAGAATAAGCTGACGGCCGCCGGGCGGGGCAGAGGGGTCCCGTCCGGTTCATCAGAGGGTAGAGCCGACCGTATAACGGGAAGGGTTGGCAGACCGAAAACGGCCACCTGAAAACCTGAAACCCAGTTATTGGCCAGATACATACGCGAACTACCTCGCGTTCTTGTTGCGGAAATGCTTTGGGGTGATACCATGGCGGGAAATGCGGTCGTAAAACGTGTTTCGGGGCATGCCCAACAGCTTGGCCGACTCGGACGCGCTGCCGTTGCATTGTTTCAGGGTCTCGCTCAGAACCAGCCGCTCGAACGCGTCCATCTGCTCGGCCAGGGTCGGGCTGTCGCCCGGCGCGTTGCACAGTTTTCCGCCCAGCAGGATCGACGTGGCATAGGTCCGCATCTGCGGCAGGTTCCCCGCCCACGAACGGGCCATGATATCGCTGACAAGCCCAAAGTGAAGCTCGGGTATCTCGGCATTCAACCGGTTTGCCGTCTGGTGCAGGATCGTTTCGAAAATGTCCAACAGATCCTCGCGGCGTTCGTTCAGCGAGGGAACGGTGATTTCGGCCACCCCATCCATCGCCACCAGTTCATCCACCACCATGTTGTTTCGAATATCGGCAAGCGCCCGGGTGGATGAGGTGATCAGGCGCATTTGCGGGTTGCTTTGGATCAGGCCGATCAATTGCCGCTGTTGATCGGGGGTGGCGAGATCGATGAATTTTGCCAAAAGATCAAAGGGTTTCTCTGGAACTCCGGGAATGCTGACCGCGGTGTCTGCAGCGCCCGAAAAGTTGATCTGAACAAACGGGCGCGCGGTTTCGGCGAGCCGGTTGATCGTGTGCGCAGCGGTGCGTTTGCCAACACCGTCCGGTCCGCACAGGTGGACCGGCATGTTTGCGTGCGCGACGCTTCGCAGCGTGTCGCGCAACGTTGCGGTCGCGCTGGATTCGCCGGGAAACTCAATCGCGGCAACATCGCTGCGCATCAGGACCCGTTGGATTTTTCGGGATTTCAGCACCAGCGCCCGGTGTTCCAGTGCCCGCTCCAGGACCTCGACCATTTGATCCGTGCTGCAGGGTTTTTCGAGATAGTCATAGGCGCCGCTTTTCATTGCCCGCAGAGCCGTTGGAACATCACTGTGACCGGTCAAAAGAATGACCGGCAGATCGGAATCCACGTTCTGCGCAAAACTCAGCACGTCGAAACCGTCCTGCCTGGGCATGCGGATATCCGTCAGAATGACACCATTGAAATCCGCGCGAATGCTTCGGCGCGCCTGAACAAAGCTGGCCATGGGCAGAGGCGCGAGTCCGGCCAACTCGATCATCTGGGTCAGCGATTTGCACAATGCGATGTCGTTTTCGATGATCAGAACTTTGTTTATCATGTAATTTTCCTTCTCTCAGAAAGCGGCAGGCGAATGAGAAAAACCGCGCCCCCGGATGGGTGGTCATGCGCGGAAATCTCGCCATTGAAACTTCCGATGATGCCGTAAGAGACCGACAGGCCCAGACCCAGACCCTCGGACGCGCCGAGACTCTTGGTGGTGTAGAAAGGCTCGAAAACGCGGTCCGGTTCTTCGATCCCGGTACCGTTGTCGCGAATGCTCAGGCAAACGGAACCGTCTTCCTTCCAGAGCCGGATATGGATTTCGGGTCTGTCGCGATTGCGCGTGGCGTCAATCGCATTTGTGACGATGTTCATCACGACCTGTTGCAACCGAACCCGTCCGGCATCGACCGCCAACGCGCTATCCGGGATGTCTACGAACAGGGAAACCCCTGCTTTTTCAAGCGCGTTCGACGCAAGCGCCAGAGCCTCTTTCACGCATGACCCAAAATTCACCCTTTCCAGAATGATGGTTTCATCACGGGCAAATGCGCGCAGATTCTTGATGATCCGGCCGATTCTGCCTGCTTGTTCCGCGATCTGCTCAAAGTTCTGCTTTGCCTCAGCATCCCGGCCGACATTCAGCAGACGGCTGCCGTTTTCCGCAAAATTCGAGATCGTGGCCAGGGGCTGGTTCACTTCGTGGCTGATCCCCGCAGACATCTGACCAAGCACGGTCATCTTGGTGGCCTGAATGAGCTGATTCTGGGTTTCGACCAGTTCTGCGGTTCGTTCTTCGACCCGTTCCTCCAGTTTCGCATTCGCGGCCTCTTCCATAGCAATTCTGTCGGCCACGCGGTGACGCCAAATCAGCAATAGCAACAGGGCCGCCGCGACCACCGTCGTCGTGGCGACAGCCAATAGGGCCAGTATCTTTGCCTCTCTGCGCGCCTGCGCCGTGTCGATGAATCCGATTGCCCGCAACCGTTCGCGCGGAACACCGCGTTCGATGAAAAGCGTCTCGCGGGGCAGGCTGTTTTTGGAGGGAAAACGCCAGATCGTGTGGTCGCCGATCTTCTGAATTTCGTGCGCAGGAAAGCTCTCGTTATCCCTGCGCGATCCAAGTTTGGGCCGCAGTGTCTTCAACAACAGACCCGAGCGATTCGACGCAACGACCAGATCGTTTTTATCTGCAAAAACAATAATTTCCGGCACAATCGCCCAGTCAAACTCGAGCGCGGCGATACTGACCCACAAGACGATGGCCACGCTGGGCCGGGCCGGGCCGGAAGCCACACCACGGGCCAGGACAAAGTGCCGGGAATTTTCCGTCACCACGTGATCCAGACCGAGTTGACCATAAAAGGCTGAAGTCAACGCAGACCGGTTCGACCCGAAATGCGACTCGGTTCCTGGATCGGTGGACACCAGGGTTTGACCCTGGGCGTCGACGACCTCGATTTTGGCGATGCCGTAGGTCAGCCTGTACTGGATGAACAGCGATTCCAGTTTCTGCACATCTTCAGGGGTTTCCAGGGGCCGCTTTACCCGGGGATCCGAGGCCAGCGCGTTAACCAGTATGCGAAAGGGCGACAGTTGGTTGTCCAGACGTTCAGCGGCCTGTTCGACGCGTGTTTCACCAATCTGCGAAGCCTGGTCGAGCCGGTCTTCGAAGGTTGTCGAATAGAAGAAATATCCCGCAAATCCGGTGCATGACAGATAGACCAGCAGAAGCTTGGATAACGCCTGTTCCATGCGCACTCACCCCTCTCTGAGCAGGCATCCAAACTCTGCCGCCAATGCAGATCCGTCAACCTGCCGTTTGCCCGAAATCCCGGAAAAACCGAGATTCACGCAACCGCGCACTTTGTAACTCATTGTTTTATAGCGATAAAAAAAGCCACAAAATTAGGTCTAGGCAAAAACTTCGGCGCTGCCCTCTCTAATGCACATGACGTTTGATGAACCGTTAACGTCAGAGGAGGAAAAATGAGAACATATATCAGCGCTGCAATTATCGCAGCTACATTCGCTGCACCGACGGCCGTACTGGCCGGATGCGAAGCCGGCGAAGTCGTCATCAAATTCAGCCATGTGACAAACACCGACAAGCACCCAAAAGGGATCGCCGCATCGCTTTTGGAAAAGCGCGTCAACGAGGAAATGAACGGCAAAGCCTGCATGGAGGTCTTTCCCAGTTCGACGCTGTACAACGACAACAAAGTGCTCGAAGCGATGCTGCAGGGCGAGGTGCAGCTGGCCGCGCCTTCGCTCTCCAAGTTCGAAAAATTCACAAAGAAGTTCCGGATTTTCGATCTGCCGTTCATGTTCAAGGACATCGCTGCGGTCGACGCGTTCCAGGGCTCCGAAAACGGCCAGGCGCTGTTGGACAGCATGCAGCGGCGCGGCCTGAAGGGCCTGGCCTATTGGCACAATGGAATGAAACAGATGTCCGCCAGCAAACCGCTGGTTGATCCGTTCGACGCGCAGGGCCTGAAATTCCGGGTGCAAAGTTCGGATGTTCTGGTGGCTCAGATGGAAGCCATCGGCGCCAGCCCGCAGAAAATGGCGTTCTCCGAAGTTTATGGCGCACTGCAGCAGGGCGTTGTCGACGGGCAGGAAAACACCTGGTCCAATATCTACGGCAAGAAGTTTTTCGAAGTTCAGGATGGTGTGACCGAGACCAATCACGGCGTCATCGACTATCTGGTCGTGACCAATGTCGATTGGTTCAACAGCCTGGATGCCGATGTGCGCGACCAGTTCATGACGATCCTGACCGAAGTCAGCAACGAACGGAACGCGGCCGCGACCTCGGTGAACGAAGCCGCCAAGCAGTCGATCATCGACGCCGGCGGTGTCGTGCGCCAGTTGACCCCCGAGCAGCGTCAAGCCTGGGTGGATGCGATGAAACCCGTCTGGGAAAAATTCGCCGACGATGTCGGTCAAGAGAACATTGACGCCGCACAAGCGATCAACGCGGCGATGTGATCACGGCACGTGACTGCGCGCCTACCTATCAGGCGGGCCGAACTGGCCCGTCTCCTTTTCAAATAAAATCAGGGACATGAGGAAATGCAACACAAGCATACCTTTGTGGACCGGATCGAGGAAACGCTGATCGCGATCCTTTTGGGGCTCATGACGGCTATCACCTTTGCGAACGTCATCGCCCGGTTCGGTTTCAATTCAAATATTCTCTGGGCATTGGAACTGACCGTTTTCATGTTCGGCTGGCTGGTGCTTTTGGGTGCATCCTATGCGGTCAAGAAACATTCGCATCTGGGTGTGGACGCAATCATCAACATGGTGTCGCCGCCCGTGGCACGAGTGCTTGCCATCGTGTCCGTCGCCGCCTGTCTGCTGTTCTCGGTGTTCATGCTCAAGGGGGCCTATGATTATTGGGCGGTGTTCGCCGATCTGCCGCCGACCTCGGGGCGCTGGTTCCCGACCGGTTTCGAACAGGAATTCCGCAGCCAATCCTTTTACGAGGTTCAGGACGTTCCGATGATCGGTCTCTTCGCCTTTCTGGAGGACGCGATCAACTACGGCGAAAGCTACGAGAAACTGCCCAAAGTCGTGCCCTATGTGGTGCTGCCGATTTCAATGCTGCTGCTGACCTACCGGTTCGTGCAGGCAGCCGGGCAAATCTGGCGCGGCGAGACCGACCGCCTGGTCGCCAGTCACGAGGTAGAGGACGAAATCCGGGAAGTCCGCGAACAACTGGGGGAGCATGACTGATGGACGTTATCCTGCTATTTTCAATGGTGGTCGGCCTGCTGCTGATCGGCGTGCCGATCGCTGTCAGCCTGGGGCTGTCTTCCATCCTGTTCCTGCTGCTTTATTCGGATGCAACGCTGGCATCGGTCGCAGGCACACTGTTTGAGGCATTCGAAGGCCATTTCACCCTGCTGGCGATCCCGTTCTTCATCCTGGCCTCCTCCTTCATGAGTACGGGCGGCGTGGCCCGCCGGATCATCCGGTTTTCGATCGCCTGTGTCGGGCATCTGCCCGGCGGGTTGGCGATTGCCGGGGTCTTCGCCTGCATGATGTTCGCAGCGCTGTCCGGGTCTTCGCCGGCAACCGTTGTGGCCATCGGCTCGATCGTGATCGCCGGCATGCGGCAGGTGGGCTACACCAAGGACTTCGCCGCGGGCGTCATCTGTAACGCCGGGACGCTGGGCATTCTGATCCCGCCCTCGATCGTGATGGTGGTCTATGCCGCCTCGGTCGAAGTCTCGGTCGGTCGCATGTTCCTAGCCGGTGTTATCCCCGGATTGCTGGCCGGCTTTCTGCTGATGGTCACGATCTATGTCATGGCCAAGGTCAAGAACCTGCCCAAGGGCGACTGGCTGGGCTGGGGCGAGGTTGTCAAAAGCGGGCGCGAAGCCGGCTGGGGCCTGTTCCTGATCGTCATCATCCTCGGCGGCATCTATGGCGGTATCTTTACGCCGACCGAAGCCGCCGCCGTGGCTGCCGTCTATGCCTTTCTGATCGCCTGCTTCATCTACAAGGACATGGGGCCGCTGGCGGCCCCCGAGGGCGGCGAAAAGATCAGCCTGATGAAAAAGCCGCACGCACTGTTCACCGCGTTCATCCATGCCGACACCAAGCACACGCTGTTTGAGGCAGGCAAACTGACGGTCACACTGTTGTTCGTGATCGCCACGGCGCTGATCCTGAAACATGTGCTGACCGAACAGCAGGTGCCGCAATCCATCGCCAATTCCATGCTGAACGCGGGCTTTGGACCGGTCATGTTCCTGGTCGTTGTGAACGTGATCCTGCTGATCGGCGGTCAGTTCATGGAGCCCTCGGGTCTGCTGGTCATCGTTGCGCCGCTGGTGTTCCCGATCGCCATCGAACTGGGCATCGACCCGATCCACCTGGGGATCATCATGGTGGTCAACATGGAGATCGGCATGATCACACCACCGGTCGGACTGAACCTGTTCGTGACCTCTGGCGTCGCCGGCATGCCGATGATGGGTGTGGTTCGTGCCGCCCTGCCGTTCCTGGCCGTGCTCTTCGTCTTCCTGATCATGGTCACCTACATTCCGTTCCTTTCAACCTTCCTCCCCAACACCTTCATGGGGCCGGAAATCATAACAAAATAGGACGGAACTTCCGGTGCCTGGAACAGGCCGGGCACCGGAAACTTAAAAGGATTATTCAATGTCAGATCAGTTGTCACGTGATGCGCTCGACTATCACTCTGTTGATCCGAAAGGAAAACTCGAGGTCGTCCCCACCAAGCCCATGGCGACCCAACAGGACCTTGCCCTGGCCTATAGCCCCGGCGTCGCGATCCCGTGCGAAGAGATTGCCGCCGACCCGCTGAAAGCCCGCGAATACACCATGCGCGGCAATCTGGTCGCCGTGATCTCCAACGGCACGGCGGTTCTGGGCCTGGGCAATATCGGCCCGCTGGCGTCCAAGCCGGTCATGGAAGGCAAGGCGGCGCTGTTCAAGAAATTCTCGGGCATTGATGTGTTCGACATCGAGGTCGACGCCACGGATGTCGACACGTTCTGCAACGCGGTTCGCCCGCTTGAACCGACCTTTGGCGGCATCAATCTCGAAGACATCAAGGCGCCGCAGTGCTTTGCCATCGAAAAGCGCCTGCGCGAAGAGATGAACATTCCGGTCTTTCACGACGACCAGCACGGAACGGCCATCGTTTCGGCCGCCGCAACCCTGAATGCGCTGAAGCTGGTCGGAAAAAAGATCGACGANCAGTGCTTTGCCATCGAAAAGCGCCTGCGCGAAGAGATGAACATTCCGGTCTTTCACGACGACCAGCACGGAACGGCCATCGTTTCGGCCGCCGCAACCCTGAATGCGCTGAAGCTGGTCGGAAAAAAGATCGACGAAATCAAAATCGCCGCCAACGGCGCGGGCGCGGCCTCGATTGCCTGCCTCGAACTGCTGATCAGTTTTGGTGCCAAACGCGAGAACATTACCGTCTGCGACAGTTCCGGTGCGATCTACAAGGACCGCCCGGGCCGCCCGATGGACGAGACCAAGCTGCGGTTTGCCAAAGAGACCGACGAGCGCACGCTCGATGACGCGATGCAGGGCGCGGATCTGTTCCTTGGCCTGTCGGTCGCCGGTGCCGTGACCAAAGAGATGGCGGCCTCGATGGCCGACAAGCCGATTATTCTGGCCATGGCCAATCCCGAGCCCGAGATCCGGCCCGAGGTTGTCGCCGAAGTGCGCGCCGACGCGATCTGCGCGACCGGCCGCTCGGACTATCCCAATCAGGTCAACAACGTTCTGTGCTTTCCGTTCATCTTCCGCGGCGCGCTGGATTGCGGCGCCACCGAAATCAACGAGGACATGAAAATGGCCTGTGCGCGGGCCATCGCCGCCATGGCGCAGATCGAAGCCTCGGACGTGGTGCTGTCGGCCTATGGCGCCGAAAACATGAGCTTTGGTCCGGAATATATCATTCCCAAACCCTTTGATCCCCGGCTGATCCTGGAGATCGCGCCGGCGGTGGCCCAGGCCGCCATGGACACCGGGGTCGCGACGCGGCCGGTCGAAGACATGGATGCCTATCGTGAGAAACTGTCTCGCTTTGTCTATCGCTCGGGCATGCTGATGAAACCGGTCTTTGAAAAGGCGGCGGGCGATCCCAAGCGCGTTGCCTTTGCCGAAGGCGAATCGACCCGCGTTCTGCACGCCGCGCAGCAGGCCGTGGCCGCCGGTATCGCGCATCCGGTCCTGTTGGGCGACAGAGGCAGGATCGAGGCGGCGGTGACATCACTGGGCCTGTCGCTCGATCTCGACAGGGATGTGGAAGTCGTCGATCCGGCGGCGATGGATCTGCAACCCTATGCCGCGGATGTTCATGCCAAGGTCGGACGCCGGGGCATCGCGCCCAAAGAAGCCCTGCGCGGCGTGCGCAGCGACCCCACGGTGCTGGCTCTGGCGATGCTGGAACGGGGCGAAGTCGGTGCCGTCATCTGCGGCACGAACGGGCGCTTTGGCCATCATCTGACCCGGCTCGAAGGCATCACTGGTCTGGGCGCGGAGATTTCCGATCTTTCTGCACTCAGCGCTCTGGTATTGCCCACCGGCACCGTGTTCCTGGCCGACACCTATGTCACCCCGGACCCGACAGCCGAGGAAATCGCGGAACTGACCGTCCTGGCAACCAAAACCATGCGCCGCATGGGGATCGAGCCCAAGGTGGCGATGTTGTCCAGCTCGAACTTCGGCGATCGCGCGACGAAGTCGTCGCAAAAAATGCGCCGTGCCGCGGAAATCCTGGGCGAGATGAATGTCGATTTCGAATTCGACGGCGAAATGCATGCCGATGCGGCACTGGATGAAAAACTGCGTCGCGTCGTGATGCCCGACAGCCCGTTGAGCGGGTCGGCGAACCTGCTGATCATGCCGAATGTCGAGGCGGCGCATATTTCGCTGAATCTGCTCAAGTCGCTGGCCGGCGGGGTCTCGGTGGGGCCGATCATGCTTGGCGCGTCCAAGCCTGCCCACATCGTTTCGCAGTCGATCACGGTCCGGGGGTTGCTGAACATGACGGCGGTCGCTGTCGTGGATGCGCAGGGAAAAATCTAGCCCCGCGCCAGGCGCGGAAAGCAATAGCTGTAAGAAGAAATAGGGAGAACCTTACATGACAAACGTAGTAATCGCG
>NZ_JBHUQE010000021.1:0-51085 GCF_042687825.1 Sedimentitalea sediminis
CGCAGGTCAATGGTAAGGGGCGCGAAGCGGTTTCAGAAACGCCACGTGACCCGGACGCCGCCACCGATCTCGTCACCGTTGCTGTTTTTTTGGTAAACAACACCGGCAGATGCATCCACCGATGCGCCTATGACCGTGCCGAGACCCAATCCAACCGAAATCGCGCTTTCGCCGCGATGCGTTCCGACGAAAGACTGGGAAATTCCGGGCGAGGCGGCTAAAGCCGCGTCAATGTCATGTTTGCCGTCAGACGCGGCCAGAAAATCGTGCTCGTACCGCAGGAACCCGATTGGAACCAGACCGCCGGCAAAAGCAGGTCCGCTGACATGGACGCCTAGGCTGCCGATCAGGCTTTCGGCTGTTGCATCATCAAGCGCGAGGGCCGTTGAGCGGTCGCCACTTTCCGTAAATCCATCCTGTTCGTAATGCGCGTATCCCAGCCCGACCTCTGGCGCGACGTGCCATCCTCCGACAGAAGGCAACGCGGTGTATTCGGCACGGACGGCCATTTCAAAGGTACGGTGGTCAAAACTGGCTTCATGACGGTTGGCCACCGACCCGACGGCGGCATCCCGCGTTGCATCGGTTTTGCCCAATGCAAGGCCCACCATACCTGATAGAGCCCACTCGTTCGTTTCGCGCACGCCGTAGGCACCGATGCTGAACGCATCAGAAGACAAGTCCAGTGTATCGGTCGAGGTGGTGTGGTCTGTCATGGCATAGCTGCCGTATCCGGCATAAACGCCCACGCGGCTTCGCCCGTCGGCCCAGATGTCAGCCCCCAGAATGAACTGGTTCAGATCGTAGTTAAATCCGGCCAACCCTCCGTCTGCATCAACCTCGCCGCGTGTCAGCCCGGCATCGAACCACACATTGCGCCCCTCGGCAGTCACTCCGTTGATGCGCCCGTTGCCCGTGGCGCGGCCATTTGCATTCGACAGGACCATGTTGCGCCGCAGGTCACTCTGTTCCAGCGCGACCGTCAGGAAGGATGCATAGGCTTCTGGGTGAAGCGTTTCGACGCGCTGTAATCCATTATGTGTCAGCGGCATCCCGGAATTCACTGAAAGCTGGCTTAAGGCAGCGGTGTTCGTGGTGCCTTGCGCAGGGTCCAGCGTCGCCACATCGGTCGTCGTGACGACATGGTCGCCATTGGGTTCTGTCACAACAGTCGTGATGACTTGTGCGGCTCCGTTGCTATCAACCGGCACCGTCACACTGTCGGTGGAAACCACCTCCCCCCCGGGTTCGGTGACGATCGTGCCGATGATCTGCTCCTTCTGTTGCGTCACCGGATCGACCTGCACCGTTTGCGTTATCGTGGTGACATAGGCCGTCGTGGGTTCCACCACTGTCCAGGTGACTGGTTGGGTCGTGTCAGGGTCGGAAAGAACAGAAATATTGATTGCTTGGGTGTTGCCCATCACAGGCTCGACCACGACCGTGTTTGTGAATTGCGGCGTGTAATTAGGAGCAATCTTCGGATTGTTCGTCAAACCCACATCAACGAAGGAAATATCAACCTGTTCATCGGTTACTGGCTGATTGGCGATCACATAGGTCAGGTTGGCAGGCAGGTTCGAACCGGCTGCGCTTAGATCGGCAGCGGTTGGCGTCGATGGTGCAACATCGAATCCTTGCGGAGAAAACAGAATTCCATCGGACGTATTTGAACGCGCAACCGTGTAAATCCCGTTTCGACCACCGTTGATATAGTCGTTCGCGGTGGCGGTCGGATCGTTCGCCAGCGGAACGAAAAGCACGTTGCCGAACCCGGTGAATTCAGAATCAGCGGCGTTCCCGACATTGAAAATGAGACCGCCCTCGAAATTCTCGGTCCCGGGAATGCATGCGCCATCCGCGAGAACGCATTCGCCCTGCGGATCAATACCCACGCGCACATGCGTGTCACCCTCGAAAATCAGGCGTTGCGCGTTGATCTCGAGATCGCTGAGCGCGGCCGGTTGTGCAGTGCCGCTAATTCCTGTCCGGGTGGCTCCGGCGATGTCGATGGTGGCGTCCACAAAACGGGCGCGCTGGATCCCGTTGTGGGGTGAACTGAAAGCGCCGAGTCCCGAGACCGTGCGCAAGCTACTGTTTTCGACGGTGAGGACGCTCATACCGCGATAGGCGCTCTCGAAACTGTCCTGAAACGTAGCGCCGTTCCTCAAGACCAGGCCTCCCAGACCCGATGTTGTCCGTTCATTGACCCGCAGGTCGCGCAGGTCTAGCGTGCCGCTGTCAACAGTCATGAAACTTGCGCGAAGTCCCCCATTCGTTCCTGGAATACTGTCGCCGACAAAGCGCGTGGTGCCAGATCCAAACACCATATTCATGTCGGAAACCACGGGACCCGACCCACGGATGACGGATTGCCCGTCTTCGAACGTGATCAGGTTATCCCCCTCGAACGTGAGGGTGCTACCCAGAAATCCCGACGGCGCACCGCGTGTCACGACGCTCAAGGTCGCTCCATTGTCCAGCGTGATCGTGCTGTCGCGGAAAAGCGGGTTGGTCAGAGCAAGATCGGCTTTCGTCCCCCGCAGGACGACCGCGGCGTTGTCGATCACAGGTCTTGCAAGCCCGGACGATTGCGGTTGGCTCAGGTTGACGAATGACTCGTCGAGCAAAAGCTGCGCGCCTGTTCCAACGGATAACGTCCCGCCGACGCGCGCTTCTGCGACGGTGCCCTGAAAGTGAAGTGTGGCTCCAGGCTCCACTGCCATGCGCAGTTCGTCTGCGATGCCGCCCTGATCGCCCTGGGCCAAGACGTTCGACCCCATTTCGGCCACGATTTCCGGTGCTTCGGCCGGGCTTGTCAAAGAGAAATCCGTTGCGTCAACGATGGATAGGGATGCATTGCGCAGAACCAGCGCACCGCTACGTCCGGCCGTCGTGTTGCCAAGGGTCAGGCTTGTGATTTCGCCAATTTCCGTGGGATTGACAATGCCGCGGCGCACGGTCAGCTCCGTGTTTTCAAGGGTTAGCCGTCCGAAATCGAGACGCACCTTGAGCACGTCCGGCTGGCCCGGTCTTCCATCCGGTGCAGAGGTCATGGTCAGCGGCGTTCGGCTGCCATCTCCGCGCGTGGACCCAATATAGACGTTCTCGAAATTGGAATAGAGCGGGTTCGTGAAATCCACGTCATTTATGAAGCGGAGTTGTCCCTCAACGCCGGATATGACCCAGTCCGTATCGAAAACCAGCCCGCATTCGAGCCGATGAGCGGTGTCACGTAGTTGCTGGTCGGAGAGGGTTCGCCATTCAGCAAGGCCGCCGACGACAATGTTTCAGCACATCCAAATGACAGGCCCGGTTCGCTCACGGCGTCGCAATAGCCCTGTGCATAAGCCCAGCCCGGTGCCATTACGGTTGTCAGGACTAGAGCCGCGCTGATACGGAGCCTTGTATTTGCCTGCATGTTTTCCACTTGTACTTAACTATCGTTATGGTTGCATGAAGAATCCTGCTTGTCCACGGCGGAAGGTTGCGTTGCGGATCGACATGCACACGACACTGTTGAATGGCGCACCCGCATTGGTGGCATTGCCGGTCATAAATCCGACCGGGATTGACCCTATCCACATGAAGGTCTTTTCTAAGGTGGGACATCCTGTCAGCAATCGCGCTTGCAGCCCTCGTTATCTACTGGCTTTGAAACTAAATGAGTCCAGAGCTTAAGGTCCGGTATTGTCTGGCTCCGGTGTTTCTCACTACATTCTATCCATGCAACATGTTGAGGTTCCATTTTTCCCTCCTGCCACATCCCGCACTCATGAGGTGTGTGGGGCGGGCGCATATATGTTCGCCTTTGCGCTTGCTGCGCACTTGGCTGGCCCCGTGATGTGGGTCCGTGAGAACTGGGATACCCAACATATCAACCCAACTGGTTTTTCGGAATTCGTCTCTCCGTCCAGACTAATAATTTGCAACACCGAAAAGCAGGTCGAAACGCTTGCAGTGGCCGAAGATGCCTTGCGGTCGGGTGCGGTTTTTTTGGTTGTAATGCAATTGAATAAGCCCATCGGACTGACCGAGGGGCGGCGCTTGCAGCTTGCGGCGCGGGATGGGAAGTCGACTGGGCTTGCGATTCTCCCCGAAGGGCTGGGCAGCAATGCAGCCGAAACCCGCTGGCGTTGCGTTCCTGTGTTTGATCGCAATGACTCGACTCTGCAGAAGTGGGAGCTTATTAAGAACAAATCAGGAACATTGGGTGTCTGGCATGTTCGATGGGATCGGGCGTCGCGTCGTATCATTATGGTTTCCCCGGCTGGCAAGTGACCGGGTTTTGCGTCAGCGCCCGATAGAGGGGCCATTTGCCCTGACACTAAAGCAGCAAAATGCCAACCGGATTTATTGCCTGAATGCCGCGGCCACCCAACAAGGCCTGCGGCGGGGTATGCCTTATGCAGATGCGCGCGCCTTTTGTCCGGACCTACAAAGCCATGTGGCCGCGCCCGAACAGGACCAGCAGTTTCTTCATACCCTACGTCGTTGGGCCACGCGCTATTGTCCTTGGGTTGGGCTGGAGGACAAGGATGGGCTGGTTCTGGACATCACCGGATCGGCACATCTGTTTGGCGGCGAAGACGCCATGCTGGATGATATGCGAACTCGCCTTCTACGTGCTGGACTGGCTGTGCAAATTGGCTGCGCGGATACACGTGGGGCGGCCTGGGCCCTGGCACATTATGGTGAGGGGGTTGCCCCCAGCAGCGAAGCACTGGCAACCTTGGCTGCTCTGCCGGTCGCGGCCTTGCGGATCGAGGAGAGTGTATCAATCACGCTACAACGTCTGGGGTTGCGCAGCATTGGTGACGTGGCGGGGGCCGCGCGTGCGCCGCTGACCCGCCGGTTTGGCCCCGGTCTTTTGCTGCGTTTAGATCAGGCTTTGGGCACGCAGCCCGAAGAGATTTCCCCGTATGCTGATCCGCCGCATTTCGCGGTCCGAATGACCCTGCCAGAGCCGATCGGCCTGCTTTCGGATGTGCTGGCCGGGACCGAGCGGCTTCTTGTTCAGCTCTGTACAAAACTGAAAACACAGGGGGTGGGTGCGCGGAGCTTGTGCATGACACTGCGCCGGGTGGATCAGGGCCAGCAACAGGTCGAACTGCGTTTGGCACGCCCTCTGCGCGATCCCTTGCGCATCCTGCCACTCTTTGAACGAGGACTGAGCGAGGTTGATGCAGGGTTCGGCATTGATCAGCTACGGCTGGCGGCCATACAGGTAGAAGCCCTGCCGGTGCAGCAGATCAGTCATGTTTCAGGTGCTGAAAAGGGCAAGCTGGATGATCTGATCTCGCGTCTTGGCACGCGGATCGGGTTGGAGAACATCCAGCGGTTCCTACCCGCTGACAGCCATATCCCAGAACGCAGCTTCGTCGTTGCTTCTGCGGCTTATTCGGACCCGGCAGGTAGCTGGGTCAGCACACAGCTGCGTCCGATCACCCTGTTCCCCCCAGAGCCGATTGCCGGAACAGGCATGCGTCCCGCGACGCGGTTTCACTGGCGGCGTATGCCCCTTACCACGGGTCGCGCCACGGGCCCGGAACGGATTACGCCGGAATGGTGGCTGGATGACGAAAATTGGCGCTCGGGCCTCCGGGATTACTGGCGGGTGGAAACCACGCAGGGACGGCGTCTGTGGATGTTTTACACACCACAAAATCCGGGTTGGTTTGTACAGGGGGAATTCGCATGATCGAAGTGAACCGCCCCCATCTCCCTGCCGAGGCTTTCAGACGGGACATGTTGGACCGCCACATGCGGGCGCAGGATTACGCCGAGCTGTGCGTCACCACAAACTTCACCTTTTTGACCGGGGCATCGCACCCCGAAGAACTGGTGGTTCGTGCGGCCGAACTGGGCCTGTCTGCTATTGCCATCACGGATCTGAACTCTTTGGCGGGTGTGGTGCGTGCGTGGTCTGCGCTGAAAGAGCTAGGACGCGAGACACAGGGGGCGCTGCATATTCGCTCGCATCACAGGATGGATGCGTCATCTCGGCAAGACATGTGCCAAAGCGACCCGATTGAACGGCCAGACGTTGTGTCGCTTCCCAAGCTGATCGTCGGCTGCCGACTGGCGCTGCAAGACAGCCCGGTCGAATGGATTGCCCTGCCACGTGACAAAGCCGCTTATCAACGGCTGACGCGTCTGCTGACTTTGGGAAAACGCCGTACGGAAAAAGGCCAATGTGTTCTCTACACCAAGGACATGATTGCAGCCTGCAAGGGCATGATCCTGATAGCTTTGCCGCAAGGGGCTTTGTCTAAAAACATCGCAGACATTCGCACCATCGGGCGACATTTCCCGGGTCACGTTTTTCTGGGCGCAGCGCCCCAGTATGACGGCAGTGATCAGGCCTATCTGGCGGCCTGCGCGCAAGCGGCGGCGCGGGCGTCGACCCCGATGGTGGCTGTGGGTGACGTACTGATGCACCGCGCGGGCCGTCGTCAACTGGCCGATGTGCTGACCTGTATGCGCGAACATATCACCATTGATCAGATCGGCACCCGCGCGCTGCCCAATGGCGAACGTCGTCTGAAGGCGGGGGCAGATATGGCGCGGGTGTTTCGTGATCACCCTGCGGCCCTGCGCCGAACCTTGGAGATCGCCGATAAATGCAGTTTTGATCTGGGCGAGCTGTCCTATGAATATCCGCATGAAGAGACGGAGGGCGAAACCCCGCAGCAACGCTTGGAGCGGCTGGCAAAAGAAGGCTTGAAGCGTCGTTATCCCGACGGGCCTCCGGACCGGGCGCTTGAGCTGATGCACAAGGAACTGGCCGTGGTCCGCGAGCTGAACTTTCCCGCTTATTTCCTGACCGTGCATGACATTGTGCAATTCGCCAGATCACAGGGAATCCTCTGTCAGGGGCGCGGGTCTGCCGCCAATTCGATCCTGTGCTATCTGCTGGGTATCACCGATGTCAGCCCGGATATGATCGCAATGGTGTTCGAGCGATTTGTCTCAAAACACCGGGGCGAGCCGCCAGATATTGATGTCGATTTCGAGCATGAACGACGCGAAGAGGTGATCCAGTGGATTTATGAGAAATACGGCCGTCACCGCGCCGGACTCTGCGCAACGGTCATTCACTTTCGCACCCGCGCAGCCATCCGCGAGGTGGGCAAGGTCATGGGGCTTAGTCAGGACGTCACTGCCGGACTGTCCAGCCAGATATGGGGCATGAGCAATGGCGGCGTTGATCTGGACCGCATCCGCGAACTTGGCCTTGACGCAAATGACCGCCGCTTAATGCAGACCATCCGCCTGATCGGAGAAATCATCGGCTTCCCCCGCCACCTGTCCCAGCATGTGGGCGGGTTTGTCATCACACGTGGACGGCTGGATGAACTTGCCCCCATTGAAAACGCCGCGATGGAAGATCGCACCGTGATTTGCTGGGACAAAGACGACATCGACGCTCTGGGCATCCTTAAGGTGGATATATTGGGGCTGGGCATGCTTAGCTGTATTCGTAAGGCCTTTGCGCTGATGCAGGAACACGACAATATCAGTCACAGCATAGCCTCGATCCCTCAGGGCGATACGCCCACCTATGACATGCTTTGCCGGGCTGATGCGATTGGCGTCTTTCAGGTGGAAAGCCGGGCGCAGATGAATTTCCTGCCCCGGATGCGGCCCCGTAAATTTTATGATCTGGTGATCGAGGTCGCGATTGTCCGTCCCGGTCCCATTCAGGGCGACATGGTGCAGCCCTATATTCGGCGTCGGAACGGCCAGGAAAAGGCAGAACCCTTCGGCTCCGCGCTGGAACATGTCACGGCGCGCACGCTGGGTGTGCCATTGTTTCAGGAGCAAGCCCTGCAAATCGCAGTGGTTGGCGCGGGGTTCACCGCCGAAGAGGCCGATCATCTGCGCCGCTCACTGGCGTCGTTCCGGCGTATGGGAACGATTGGCACCTATCGCGACAAATTCATCGCGGGCATGCTGAAGAATGGCTATTCGCAGGAAGTGGCGGAACGTTGTTTCGGACAAATCGAAGGATTCGCCGATTACGGTTTCCCCGAAAGCCACGCCGCCGCTTTTGCCATGCTGTCCTATGTGTCTGCCTGGCTGAAATGTCATCATCCGGCAGTTTTTGCCTGTGCCTTGCTGAATTCCCAACCCATGGGATTTTATGCCCCTGCACAGATTGTGCGCGATGTCCGTGAACATGGAGTTGAAACCCGCCCGATCTGTGTAAATCACTCCGTTTGGGACAACACGCTGGAACGCCGCCCTGACGGCATCTTGGCACTGCGATTGGGCTTTCGCCAAATCAAAGGGCTGAAAGAGGAAGATGCAGGCTGGATCGTAGCAGCCCGAGGCAATGGCTATCCTGACCCAGAATCATTGTGGCTCCGGGCGGGCCTACGCCCGGATGTGTTGACACGACTGGCCGAGGCCGATGCGTTCTCGGATATGGGGCTCACGCGTCGAGACGCATTGTGGCAGGTCAAAGCCATCCAAAACCCCAAGCCTTTACCCCTGTTCAATGATCCGATTGACGGGGAAAACATCCATGAACCACAGTTCGCCCTGCCGGTCATGCAATTGGGCGAAGAGGTGGTGGAAGACTATGTCTCGACCCGCCTGTCCCTGCGTGCCCATCCGCTGGAATTGCTACGTCCATCACTTCCGGGGCTTACGACACATTCGTCTTTGTCTGAAATTCCGTTGGGCCGTTACAGCGTCTGCGGCCTTGTCATCACTCGGCAACGCCCCGGCACCGCATCCGGCGTGATCTTTCTAACTCTTGAGGATGAAACTGGCGTCAGTAACGTGGTGGTCTGGCCCAAAGTCTATGAACGTTTTCGGCGGAGTGTCATGGGTGGGCGACTCTTGCGCGTCACAGGCTATCTGCAACGCGAAGGCATCGTGGTACACCTGATCGCGCAGGATATTCAGGACATGTCGCATAAGCTTTTCGAACTGGGCCACCCAGAGCCAGAAGCTCTGACCACCGAAGGCCCCCGCGCCGATGATACTCCCAAGCAAGCGCGCTATCCCTCCCGTGCCATGCACCCCCGCGACCAAGCAAAGCGCCTCTTTCCAAGTCGCGATTTTCACTGAAGCTGTCATTCAAAAAAGAATGCAGCATTTTCCGCAATGGGCGCCGGATCACTCGACCTTTTCCATGAACCGGCATGGCCATTTCCGCGAAAGCGAACTGCTGCGTCATCTGTTCGAGGAGACGGTGGCGCGGTGCATCGAAGAAGGTCTGGCCAGCGCATGGCGATCGACGCCAGCTTGATCGAAGCCGATGCGAACAAGCAGCACGCGACGCCAAAGAAGGAGTGGGACGCATCGACCATTGATCCAGCCGACGCGCCGCGTGCCGTACGCGAGTATCTCGACACGTCGGATAAGGCGGTATTCGGTGCCGCGAGCGAGGTGCAGCCCAAGTTCACCTCCCATTCCGATCCTGCCAGCCAAGGGACAGCGGCCCGTATGTCCCCCGGCCTTTTCCTGCATTCCTGAATGTCGCCAGTGATTTCGGGTCTTCCGTCAGCCTCGTCGAATATGACGTATAGTCTTTGGTTGAAAGCGTGACCGCCATGCGCCATGCCGCGTATGTCAATTCAATCGCGCGTTTCCAGAAACATCCAAAGGATCAGGAGGGAAAAGGACCTTTCACAAGAAGAGGTCGCCCATCGCGCGGACATTCACCGGACCTATCTAAGCGGTGTTGAGACCGGGAAACGCAACCCGTCCATCTAGGTGGTCGAGCGCATCGCCAAGGCGCTCGGCGGGGACGTCTCGGAAATTTTCAAGCCGAACTAGGGCTATCCCTGACACGCTCCGGCCTTGCGTCTTATCGATCTTCATCAGCAACATAGGAGATCGACATGACCGACATCGTGACGCTCAGGCGTCACTGACCATAAGGACGAAAACGTTTGACGCGCCGAGCGTGCTACCCGGTGTCCGTATCTCGGTTCATGGTACAGAATACGGCCCACGACCAATGCCGTGTCACCGGCCAAAGGCTCTGACAGGATAACAACTCATATATTCAACTGGTTAATTTACATCTGGGGTTGGAGTTGAACCACCGGCACGAGGTCTTTCAAGCCTCGATGCCCTGCATGGTCGAAACAGGGCGCCGCACGCGCCCAACGTCGAATTGATGCCCGCGCGATACCCAACGGCCGGCAGCGCGACGAATCTCTTTGCACTCTACAGCGCAACGATATGACTTTATTTGGAAAATTTGGTAGCGGAGGAGGGACTTGAACCCCCGACACGCGGATTATGATTCCGCTGCTCTAACCAGCTGAGCTACTCCGCCACAGGCGAGACGTGAGTTAGGCCAGCGGGCAGGGGGCGTCAAGGGCACAATTGCAATTTTGCGGTTGGTATTGCGGGGCTGGCGCATGGTTCAGTGACAATCCGGCGCCGACAGCCGGTCCTTGTCCGCTCGCCGTGGCGCGTTATCCCTTTCGTACGGTGTCGATCATGCGTTGCACATTGTCCGGATCCGCGTCCGGCGTGATACCGTGCCCCAGGTTGAAGATATGCGGACCACCCGCAAAGGCGCGCAGGATGGCGCGGGTGTCGTCCACCAAGGCCTGTCCGCCGGTGACCATGTGCGACGAGGCCAGGTTGCCCTGCACGCAGCCATCGACCTGAACATTGGCCGCCGCCCAGACCGGATCGACGGAATTGTCCAGCGCCACGCAATCCACGCCGGTGGCCCGGGCAAAGCCGACATAGGCTTCGCCGGCCTCGCGGGGAAACCCGATGACCGGGATCGACGGGTGCCGCGCCTTGAGGGCGGCGGTGATCTGACGACAGGGGGCCACCGCGTATTTCTCGAAATCGTCGCCTTTGAGCGAACCGGCCCAGCTGTCGAAAATCTTGACCACTTCGGCCCCGGCCTCGATCTGCATCGACAGATAGTCGATGGTCGCCTCGGTGATCCGCGCCATCAGAGCGTCGAACACCGTGCGGTTCTGGTCTTTGAGGGCATGCGCGGGGCCCTGGTCGGGTGTGCCGCGCCCGGCAATCATGTAGGTGGCAACCGTCCAGGGGGCTCCGGCAAAGCCGATCAGGGTGGTGTCGGCCGGCAATGCGCCGGTCAGGATACGCAGGGTTTCATAGATCGGCGACAGGGTCTCGTGGATGTCCGCCGCCGGTTTCAGCGCGTCGAATTCTGCCTGCGTGGTGATGGTGGACAGGCGCGGACCTTCGCCGGTGACGAACCACAGATCCGCCCCCAGCGCCTGGGGCACCAGCAGAATGTCGGCAAACAGGATTGCCGCGTCGAACCCGTAGCGGCGGATCGGCTGCAGCGTGACCTCGGCGGCCAGATCGCTGTTGTAGCACAGCGACAGGAAATCGCCGGCCTGTTCGCGGGTTGCGCGATATTCCGGCAGGTAACGTCCCGCCTGCCGCATCATCCAGATCGGCGGGACGTCCAGCACCTCGCCCGCCAATGCGCGCAGCATCTTCTTGTTTTCCGCCATAACCGCCCCCGTTTCATGTCGCGCCCTGCGTCTTGCCTGCGTCGAAAATTGTCAACCCCGAGCGGTTGTAAGGGCAATATGACGCGACTAAAGAGGGGCCATGATGCATCGCCCCCCCACTCCCTCGAATCCCTTGAAGATCGGCACTCGTGGCTCGCCCCTGGCGCTGGCCCAGGCCAATGAAACCCTGAACCGGCTGGCCCGCGCCTTTGATCTGCCGTGCGAGGCGTTTCAGATCGTCGTGATCAAGACCACCGGGGATGTGGTGCAGGACCGGCCGCTGAAAGAGATCGGCGGCAAGGGGCTGTTCACGAAAGAGATCGAGGAAGACCTGCTGGCGGGCCGAATCGACATCGCCGTGCATTCGATGAAGGACATGCCGGTGGACCAGCCCGCGGGGTTGCTGCTGGATACCTATCTGCCGCGCGAGGATGTCCGGGACGCCTTTGTCTCGACGGACAAGTCGGCGCTGACTGAACTGGCCGAGGGGGCCGTCGTCGGCACGTCCAGTCTGCGCCGCAAGGCACAATTGCTGAACCGCCGCCCTGATTTGAACGTCGTCGAATTTCGCGGCAATGTTCAGACTCGGCTGAAAAAACTGTCCCAGGGGGTCGCGGAATGCACCTTTCTGGCGATGGCCGGCTTGAACCGGCTGGGCCGGTCCGACGTGCCGGCGACGCCGATCGCTGTGACCGACATGTTGCCGGCGGTGGCGCAGGGAGCCATCGGTATCGAGCGGCGCAGTTTCGACATCCGTACCGCCGAAATGCTGGAGGCGATTCATGATGGGGAAACCGGTCAGCGACTGGCGGCAGAGCGCGCTTTCCTGGCGGCCCTGGATGGGTCCTGCGAAACGCCGATTGCCGGTCTGGCGGTGCTGCAGGGCGGCAATTTGCACCTGCGTGGCGAAGTGCTGCGCCCGGACGGGTCCGAGGCCATAAACGATGCGCGCAGTTGCGTCATCGCCGACGGCCCGGATTTGGGCCGGGCCATGGCCGAGGATCTGCTGGCCCGCGCCGGCGCCGGCTTTTTCGACTGGCGCTGAACCGCTGGCACCTGCACGCCTGTTTCCGCGAGACATGCGGAAAATCTGCTGACCGAAAAAGGGTTTCGGACTATCCTGCCAACGTCTGGACAAGCGGGCGGCGGCGGGCGACGGCGCCCCGGGGCGCCCAGGGGACGCGGAACCGCCATGAAACCTGTTACCGTGCTGATGATTCTTTTGCTATTGGGCGCGCTCCGCCCGGCATGGGCGCAGAACGCGGCGGCGCCGATCCGGGTGCAGGCTGACGCATCCGCCAAGGTGGTGGCGCAGGACGGGCGCGCTGCCCGTGCGCTGCGCACCCTGTTGCGGCGCATCGTTTTGCCGCCGGGTTTCCGCATCGAGCTGTACGCGATGGTGCCGAATGCGCGGCAGATGGCGATTTCACCGGACGGCAAAGTGGTTTTTGTAGGCACCCGCCGGGGGCAGGTCTGGGCGGTTGCGGATCGTGACCGGGACGGTACGGCGGATGCGGTCACGCAATTTGCGCCGGCGATCCGATTCGACAAGCCCAATGGTGTGGCTGTGGCCGGGGACGGGACGCTGTTCGTGGCCGAGCGCAACCGGGTTCTGATGTTTCCTGATGCCGCCGCGTTCCGGCGGGGCACTGATTTTCTGGCGATACCGATCGTGCCGCAGGGCACCCTGATTCCACCGGTCGAGGAAAGCCGCAACCACAGCGCCCGGGTGATTGAAATCGGTCCCGGTGGGCGGCTCTATATCTCGCTGGGCCAGCCCTATAACGTGTCGCCGCCCGAAAAGCTGGCGCTGTATGAGCGCACCGGAATCGGCGGCATCATCCGCATGAACAGGGACGGCAGCGGGCGCGAGGTTCATACCCGCGGAGTCCGTAACTCGGTGGGCATGGATTTCCACCCCGAAACCGGCGAATTGTGGTTCACCGACAATCAGGTCGACCTGATGGGCGATGACATCCCGCCCGGCGAGATCAACCGGCAGACCGCGCCCGGCCAGCATTTCGGCTTTCCCTGGTATGGCGGCGGGTCGGTGCGCACCCATGAATATGCCGACCAGCCTTTGCCCAAGGGGATGGTGCTGCCGGCTTCGGAAACCGTGGCCCATGCCGCCGACCTGGGCATGAGTTTCTACACCGGTGACATGTTCCCGGCGCGCTATCGCAACGCCATCTTTTCCGCCCAGCACGGGTCGTGGAATCGCACGCAACCGATCGGGGCGCGGGTGATGGTCAGCTTTGTCGATATGTCGGGCCGGGCGACGACACGACCTTTCGCCGAAGGCTGGCTGAACGCAGATGGCGGTTATGACGGCCGTCCCGTCGATGTGCTGCAGATGCCCGATGGCGCGCTGCTGGTGTCCGACGATTTCGCCGGTGCGCTCTACCGGATCAGCTATGCGCCGTGACCGGTGACCCCGCGCCGCAGAACCACCGGCAGCGGCGATTGCCGCTTGCGCGTCGGGCGCGGGCTTGTCACAGATTTCGCCGGGGGCGTCCGGTCCCGGCAAGGAGAGACAGAATGCAACGTGTATTGACCGAGTTCGGAATGGGCACGTCGCTCAGGCGGGGCGACTATACCGAGGCGGCGCGCCGGGCCGTGATGGACGCGCTGTGGCACAATTCGATCAACATGGCCGAGCTGTTCGGCTTTCCCAAGCAGGCGATGCAGATCACCGTCGAGATCGGCGTGCAGCAGCCCGACCGCGTCGATACGGACGCGCTGTTGGCGGTGTTTCCCTATGGCCAGCCCCATGTGACGGTCCGCCCCGGCGGGCTGGACATTCCGCGACCCGAAGGCGACGGCAACCCGACGGTCATTGCCAATGCCGCGATATCGGTGGCCTTTGACATGGAGCGCGCCGATGGCTGAGCAACGCATGATCATCGAGATGGGCATGGGCAACGACCAATACGGCATGGATTATACCAAGGCCGCCGCCCGGGCGATCGAGGACGCGATCCGCCACTCTGCGCTGCCGATCTTTGCCACCCTGGATCTGGACACCGACGCGATGCGGGTTCAGGTGACTGTCGGCGTGCAGGAGCCTGACAAGGTGGATGTCGCGGCGCTGGTGGAAAAGCTGCCGCGCGGCCGTGCCGAGGTGCGCGCGGTTTCAGGCGGGCTGAACATCGACAATCCGGCCGGCAACACCATCGTCGTCGCCAGCGCCGCGGTCGAGGCCTTTCTGCCGCCGCAGACCGGTTGGGTGCTGGCGGAAAAATAGGGCGGTGCTGCCCGCCGGTTTCCGCACAGAGACCGGATGGTCGCGGGGATCATACAATCCTTGCGGAGCGCGAAGGAGTCGTTGCAACCTCTGGATTAAGGCGTTCCGCATTACTTTGGTCTCGTGGTCATGGCCTTGACTAAGATCAATTCCGTCACTCGCGGCTGAGCATAAGAAAGCAACATGACAGATTCGCTTTTTCCCCTTGTGTTGCGCCTGCTGCGCTATTGTCTGGTTCTCTTGCTGCTGATTTTGCCGCCCGGGATAGCCCGGGCCGACAGTCTGGCCAGTTTCCTGCCCGATCTCGACCCGGCCAGGATGGTCGAAGGCGCTGACGGGTTTGGCGCGATCCGCGAAGATGTGCCGGTGGCGCCGGTGCTCAAGGGCGGCGAAACCGTCGCCTGGGCCTTCCTGACTTCGGATTTCGTGGGCACCACGGGCTATTCGGGCAAACCGATCCACGTGGTCGCGGCGATCGATGCCGATGCGGTGCTGACCGGGGTTGAACTGGTCAAGCATTCCGAGCCGATCGTTCTGATCGGCATTCCCAATTCCAAGATCCTCAAGCTGACCGAAAGCTACAAGGGAATGGATCTCAAGGCCGAGGCGGCATCTGGCGGCGAATCCCACGACCTGGACATCATTTCCGGGGCCACGGTGACAATCATGGTGATCGACGACAGTCTGGTGCGCGCCGGCATCAAGGTGGCGCGCGCGCTCAATCTGGGCGGGCTGGCACCGGCCACCAACGATGCGCCCAAGCGCGAGATCGATTTCAAGTCCACCCAGATCCGCGACTGGTCAACCCTGTCAGGCGATGGATCGGTGCGCCGCCTGGCGCTGGACATAGGCCAGATCAACGCCGCGTTCGAAGCCACCGGCGACGCCCGCGCGATCAAGCGTCCGGAAAAGGGCGACCCGGACGATACCTTTATCGATATGCATGCGGCATTGGTCAGTGTGCCGTCGATCGGCCTCAGCCTGCTGGGGCCCGAGGAATACCGCAACATGATGGACTGGCTGGGCGAAGGCGAACATGCGCTGCTGCTGCTGGGGCGCGGCAAATATTCGTTCAAGGGTTCGGGCTATGTGCGGGGCGGACTGTTCGACCGGATCCAGCTGATTCAGGGCGACGACGCGGTGCGCTGGAACGACAAGCAGCACCGGCGCCTGCGGACGCTGGCGACACCGGATTCACCCAGTTTCACCGAACTGGACATTTACCGGATCCCCGCTGACAGCGGCTTTGAGCCGACCGAACCTTTTCGCGTCCAGCTGTTGACCCAGCGGGCCGTGGGCGCGGTGGAAAAGACCTTTCTGACCTTTGATCTGGCCTATGCGCTGCCGAATTCCTACATGCTGCCTGTGGCCGCTGCTGCGCCGACGGTGATCGAGGACGCCACCGCCGAGGCGGCCGCCAAAACGGCGCTGTGGCAGCGCATCTGGCGCGACCGGGTCGCCGAGATCGTCGGGCTGTCGGCGATGCTGCTGGTCTTGACCGGTGTCTTCTTCTTTCAGTTCCAGGCCACCGCCAATGCGCGGGTCTTTTACTGGTTCCGCATCGGCTTTCTGTCGCTGACGCTGGTTTTCATCGGCTGGTACGCCAATGCCCAGCTGAGCGTGGTCAACCTGATGGCGCTGGCCGGCAGCCTGCGCAGCGGTTTCACCTGGGACGCCTTTCTGATGGACCCGCTGGTGTTTATCCAGTGGTTTGCCATTGCCGCCGCGCTGCTGTTCTGGGGGCGGGGTGCCTATTGCGGCTGGCTGTGCCCGTTCGGGGCTCTGCAGGAACTGACCAACCAGGCCGCGCGGGCGTTGAAGATCCCGCAATGGGAACTGCCCTGGGGCCTGCATGAGCGGTTGTGGCCGATCAAGTACATGATCTTTCTCGGGTTGTTCGGCGTTTCGCTGGTGTCGATCCCCCAGGCCGAGCATCTTGCCGAGGTCGAACCGTTCAAGACCGCGATCATCCTGAAATTCGTGCGCGACTGGCCCTTTGTGGTGTTTGCGCTGCTGCTGCTGCTGGCCGGCCTTTTCGTCGAACGGTTCTATTGCCGCTACATGTGCCCGCTGGGCGCGGCGCTGGCGATCCCGGCGCGGGTGCGCATGTTCGACTGGCTGCGCCGTTACAAGGAATGCGGCAGCCCCTGTCAGACCTGTGCCAACGAATGCCCGGTTCAGGCGATCCACCCGACCGGCGAGATCAATCCGAACGAATGCGTGAACTGCCTGCACTGCCAGGTCCTGTACCAATCCCAGGCCAAATGCCCGGTTGTCATCCGCCAGATCAAACGGCGGGCCAAGGTGGGCAAGGTCACGGACGACATCCTGAAAAAGGGCCAGCCCGCAAAGCTGGTCAAAACCTGAATTCTGATAGGAGGAACACAACATGTCTAAGGAATTCAAGAAACTGGCGATGACCCGCCGGGGCATGCTGGGCGCTACAGCGACCGGTGCCGTGCTGGCCGGGTCCGGTGTCGGTGGCACCCTGATGAACAGCAAGGCCACGGCCGCGCAGGCCTCTGGCAAGATCAACCTCGAGCCCGGGGAACTGGACGAATACTATGGTTTCTGGTCTTCGGGTCAGACCGGCGAGCTGCGCATTCTGGGCTTTCCCTCCATGCGCGAGCTGATGCGCATACCGGTGTTCAACCGCTGTTCGGCCACCGGCTGGGGCCAGACCAATGAATCGCTCAAGGTCCTGACCGAAGGGTTGACCGAAGAAACAAAGGCGTTCCTGGCCACCCAGGGCAAGGTCACCTATGACAACGGCGACCTGCACCACCCGCACATGTCCTTTACCGACGGCACCTATGACGGGCGCTATCTGTTCATGAACGACAAGGCCAATACGCGCGTGGCGCGGGTGCGCTGCGACGTGATGAAATGCGACAAGATCATCGAGATCCCCAACGCCCACGACATCCACGGCATGCGGCCGCAGAAATATCCGCGCACCGGCTATGTCTTTGCCAATGGCGAACACGAGGCGCCTCTGGTCAATGACGGCAGCATCCTGGACGACCCCAGCCAGTACGTGAATATCTTTACCGCCATTGACGGCGACGAGATGAAGGTCGCCTGGCAGGTGATCGTCTCGGGCAACCTGGACAACCTGGATTGCGACTATCAGGGCAAATACGCCTTCTCGACCAGCTACAACTCGGAAATGGGCATGAACCTGGCCGAGATGACGGCAGGCGAGATGGACCACGTCGTGGTGTTCAACATCAAGGCCATCGAAGAGGCCGTGGCGGCGGGCAACTATCAGGAACTGAACGGCGTGCCGGTCGTGGACGGGCGCAAGACCGCGAACAGCCAGTTCACCCGTTATATCCCGATCCCGAACAGCCCGCACGGCTGTAACGCGGCGCCGGACATGAAGCACATCATGATCAACGGCAAACTGTCGCCGACCGTGTCGGTGATTGACGTCGAAAAGGTCGATGCGCTGTTTGACGGGGCCGACCCGCGTTCGTGCATCGTGGCAGAGCCGCAGCTGGGTCTGGGCCCGCTCCATACCGCGTTCGACGGCAAGGGCAACGCCTTTACCACGCTGTTCCTGGACAGCCAGGTCGTGAAATGGAACATCGACAAGGCGATCCGCGCCTATGCCGGCGAAGATGTCGACCCGATCGAGCAGAAGGTCGATGTGCATTATCAGCCGGGCCACAACTCGACCTCGATGGGTGAAACCAAAGAGGCAGACGGCAAGTGGCTGATCACGATGAACAAGTTCTCCAAGGACCGGTTCCTGAACACCGGCCCCCTGAAACCGGAGAACGAGCAGATCATCGACCTGTCCATGGAAGAACTGCGTGTCGTGCATGACGGGCCGACCTTTGCCGAACCGCATGACAGCATCATCGTGCGTGCCGACATCGTGAACCCGGTCAATGTCTGGGATCGCAATGACCCGATGTGGGAAGACGCCCGCAAACAGGCCGAGGCCGATGGCGTCGATCTGGACTGGGGCCACGACGAAATCATCCGCGATGGCGACAAGGTGCGGGTCTATCTGTCGTCTGTGGCGCCGGAATTCTCGATGGAGAAATTCACCGTCAAGCAGGGCGACGAGGTTACCATCTATGTCACCAACATGGATGATATCGACGACGTGACGCACGGGTTCTGCCTGGCCAATTACGGCGTCGCCATGGAAGTCGCACCGCAGGCCACCGCCTCGGTGACCTTCAAGGCGGAACGACCGGGCGTGCACTGGTTCTATTGCCAGTGGTTCTGCCATGCGCTGCACATGGAAATGCGCGGCCGGATGTTCGTCGAACCCCGGGCGGCCTGATCTATGCGGTGGCCCCTGATCCTTGCCTGCGCGCTGGTTGCGCTGCCCGTCTGGGCGGCGGACTGGGACGTGCCGCTGCGGGACGGGGCCATTGCCGAAACACTGAACCGGGCCGCGCCGGGCGACATCCTGCGCCTGCGGCCCGGCACCTATGCCGAGACCGTCGTTCTGGACAAAGCCGTGACGCTGGATGGCGGCGGTGCCGCGACGCTGGACGGCGGCGGGCAGGGCAGCGTGGTGACCGTGATCGCGCCGGACGTCGTGGTGCAGGGTCTGACTATCGTCGGTTCCGGCTCGAACCACCAGAACATCGATTCCGGCGTGCAGCTGCGCAAGGGGGCGACCGGCGCGGTGGTGCGCGATAATGTCCTGCTGGGCAATCTATATGGCGTCGATATCCACGGAGCTCGTGATGCGCTGGTGATCGGCAACCGGATCGAAGGCCGGCTGGATCGCCGGATGAACGACCGCGGCAACGGCATCTATGTCTGGAACGCGCCCGGCGCCGAGGTGCGCCGCAACGATCTGCGCTGGGGCCGCGACGGCATCTTTGTCAACTCATCCAAGCGCAACGTCTTTTCCGGCAACCGGTTCCGCGACTTGCGGTTCGCGGTGCATTACATGTATGCCAACCAATCCGAGGTCAGCGATAACGTTTCGATCGGCAACGATCTGGGCTTTGCAGTGATGTTCTCCAAAAAGGTCAAGGTCGTGGGCAACCTGTCGCAGAATGACCGCGAGCACGGCATCATGCTGAACTACACCAATCACAGCGAGATCACCGGCAATATCGTGATCGACGGGAAAAACCGCTGTGCCTTTCTGTACAATGCCAATTACAACCTGTTCAGCGACAACCATTTTCAGGGTTGCGAGATCGGCATTCATTTCACCGCCGGTTCGCAGGACAACCAGATCACCGGCAACGCCTTTGTCGGCAATCGTACGCAGGTCAAATATATCAGCACCAAATGGGCCGAATGGTCGCGTCAGGGGCGCGGCAATTACTGGAGCGATTTCGCCGCCTATGATGTCGGCGGCGACGGCATCGCCGACACGCCCTATCGGCCCAATGACGTGATGGACCATGTGCTCTGGACCCAGCCCGCGGCCAAGCTGCTGCTGGGGTCACCCGCGGTGCAGTTGGTGCGCTGGTCGCAGGCGGCGTTTCCGTCTCTGTTGCCGGGCGGTGTGTTGGACAGTTTCCCGCTGATGCAGCCGATGGCGCTCAAGCGGCCGGAATTTGGGGGCGTTGCCGATGGATAGCCCGGTTCTGAACATTGAAAAGGCCGGCAAATCCCGCGGTGCCCTTCGGGTACTCGACCAGGTCGATCTGCAAGTGGCGGCAGGTCAGCGCATCGCGCTGCTGGGCCATAACGGGGCCGGCAAATCGACGCTGATGAAGGCGGTTCTGGGACTGACGCCACTGAACCAGGGCGCGATCCGGGTGGACGGAGCCAAGCCCGGCAGCGGACATGCCCGCGCCGTGACCGCCTATCTGCCCGAGGCCGTGGCCTTTCACAAATCGCTGACCGGTCGCGAACAGCTGACCCTGTTCGCCCGACTGGCCGATTGCCCGACGTCACAGGTGGCGGGTTATCTTGACCGGGTCGGTCTGGCCGAGGCCGCAGACCGGCGCATCGGCACCTATTCCAAGGGCATGCGTCAGCGGCTGGGTCTGGCGCAGGTGCTGCTGGGGCGCCCCAAGCTGGCATTGCTGGACGAGCCGACCTCGGGGCTGGACCCGATCTCGCGGCACGAGCTTTACGCGATCATCGACGAGATGGCTGCACATGGCACCGCCGTGGTGATCGCCAGCCACACTCTGACCGAGGTCGAGGCCCGCACCGACCGCATCGCAATTCTGCGCGAGGGCCGGCTGGTGGCGGATGACACGCTGGACAACCTGACCCTGCGCGCCGGCCTGCCGACACGGCTGCGGGTGCGTGCACGCAGCGATGCCGCCGGGCGGATCGCGCAAGAGACCGGCGGCACGCGCGTCAACGGCATGTCGGTCGATCTGCTGTGCCCGCCAGAGCGCAAGATGGCCGAGCTGCGCCGTCTGTCGGCGATGGGCGAGGCGGTGACCGATATCGAGATGCATCCGCCCCGGCTGGAAGACCTTTATCGGCACTACTCCAAGGCCGAAGGAGAAGAGCAATGATCCGCCGTGTCCTGGCCATTGCCCGCATCGAGGCGACGATCACCCGGCGCAATCGCTGGCTGCTGATGGCCACCGTCATCATGGTGCTGTTCGCGGTCGCCCTGACCCTGGCCGGCAGCGCGCCGACCGGCACGCTGGGAGTGAACATGCTGACGGTTTCGGTCGCCTCGATGACCACCCTGTCGGTCTATCTGGCGCCGCTGCTGGCGCTGATGATGGCGTTTGACTCGATCGCCGGCGAGGCCGAACGCGGCGGGTTGGGCCTGTTGTTGTCCTATCCGGTCAGCCGGGCCGAAATTCTGCTGGGGAAGTTCCTGGCGCATCTGGCGGCCCTGGGCTTTGCCATGGTGGTCGGCTTTGGCACCGCCGGTGCGCTGGCGGCGGCCTATGGCGGCATCGACACAGCCAGTCTGGTGGCGCTGGCCCGGCTGATCGCGACCTCGATCCTGCTGGGGGCTGCGTTCCTGTCGCTGGGCTATATGCTGTCGGCACTGGCCGGCAGCGCCACCGGCGCCGCCGGACTCAGCGCCGGTCTGTGGCTGGTCTTTGTGGTGCTCTATGATCTGGGGTTGCTGGGGGCCGTGGTCTTTGATGCCGGCGGCTGGTTCACCCAGAACGCCTTTCCCTGGGTGATGGCGGCCAACCCGGCCGACGCGTTCCGTCTGTGGAATGTCGCCGCCAGCGACGGGGTGGCGATGGCAACCGGGCTGTCCGGTGCCGCCGCGGCCCTGCCGGGGTGGGTGGCGCCGGTCTCGCTGTTGACCTGGCCTCTGTTGGGCCTGCTGCTGGCGCGGCGGTTTTTCGAAAGGCTGGAGCCATGAGGTGGATTTATTCTGTGCCGGTGCTGCTGCTTGCGCTGGCGGCTTGCCGCGAAGAGCAGGTAGAGGCGCCGGAACCGGCCGCCATGACCGAAGAGGCGCTGAGCCATTTCTGCCAGATGAACGTCGCCGAACATGCCGGCCCAAAGGGGCAGATTCACCTCAAGGGTCTGCCGGCGCCGATCTTTTTCGCCCAGGTTCGCGATCTGGTCGCCTATCTGAAAAGCCCCGAACGCGACGCCGACATCACGGCGATCTATGTCAGCGACATGGGGGCGGCGCTGAACTGGCACGAGGTCGGCTCCGACAACTGGATCGCTGCCGAGTCCGCGCAATTCGTCATCGAGGCGGGCGTTGCCGGCGGCATGGGCGCCCCTGAAATCGTGCCCTTTGGCACCACCGAGGCCGCGCAGGACTTTGTCCGGCGTTACGGCGGCAGAATCGTCGCGCTTGATGCGATTCCCGACGCCGCGGCGCTGGCGCCGGTCGATCTTGATACCCCATTGGAGGACCCGGCATGACCGAGACCGTGACCCGCCGCCGCTTTCTGACGATTTCCGCGGCGGCCGGACTTTGCTCTGCAACCGCAACCGCCGCCGCCGCCGCCGCGCCTACGGCCCATTGGACAGGTCGGGCGCTGGGTGCACAGACCTCGATGCAACTGGCCGGCCTGACAGAGACCGAGGCCCGTTCGATCTTTCGCGCGGTCGAGCGCGAACTGGCGCGTCTGGAGCGGGTATTCAGCCTGTATCGGACCGACTCGCAACTGGTACAGCTGAACCGAACCGGCGTGCTGCGGGCACCTGCGCCCGAGATGCTGGAACTGCTCAGCCTGTGCGACCGGCTGTACCGGGCCACCGGCGGCGCGTTCGATCCCAGCCTGCAGCCCTTGTGGATGCTCTATGCTCGGGCCGCGACGCGCGGCAGCGCGCCGACACCGCAAGAGCGGCAGGAGGCCCGCGATCTGGTGGGCTGGCGCGACCTTCGGGTCGCGACGGACGAGGTGCGGTTTGCGCGCCCCGGCATGGCGTTGACCCTGAACGGGGTCGCGCAGGGCTATGTCACCGACCGGGTTGCCGCCTTGCTGACGCAACGGGGCTTGCGCGACGTTCTGATCGACATGGGCGAGATCGCCGCCCTGGGGCGGCGGGCGGACGGCGACGCCTGGACCGCCGGTGTTGCCTTGCCGGACGGGCAATTGGTCCAGCGGGTGGTTCTAAAGGACAGGGCCCTGGCAACCTCGGCGCCAGAGGGAACCCTGCTGGATGAGCAGCGCGGTGTCGGGCATATCCTGGACCCGCGCGGCCAGGGCCGGACGCCACGGCATCGGCTGGTTTCGGTGTCCTCCTCCAGCGCCGCCGTGGCCGATGGGCTGTCTACCGCCGGTTGCCTGCTGGATCTGCCGGATCTGGCACATGCCATTGGCACCTTTCCCGATACTACGCTAGAAACTGTGATATGAATCAAAGGAGATCCTAACATGATCAAACCCATTCTCAGCGCCGCCGCGCTTCTCGTGGCCCTGTCCGCCCCGGCTTTCGCCGAAGGTGACGCAGACAAAGGTGAAAAGGTCTTCAAGAAGTGCAAGGCCTGCCATGCTGTCGGTGAGGGTGCCAAGAACAAGGTCGGCCCGACCCTGAACGGGATCATTGGTGCGCCCGCCGGCGCGAATGCCGATTTCAAATATTCCGATGCGCTGATGGCCAAGGCGTCCGAAGGTCTGGTCTGGGACGATGAATCCATGGCGGCGTTTCTGACCAAGCCCAAGGAATTCATCGACGGCACCAAAATGTCCTTTGCCGGTCTGCGCAAGGAAGACGATATTGCGAACGTGATTGCCTATCTGGAAACGTTCCCGGCGGAATAATACCGCCGTGCGACCCGGTCGCTGGTCAGGCCCTGCCACATGTGTGGCGGGGCCTTATCATTTCCGGCCGTCGGCCTCGTCCATCAGCCCGCGCACCCAGCGCGTGACCAGCCAGTTGGCCGGAAATCCCAGCGGGATGCTCAGCAGCAGCGCCGTCACCGGCGACAACGCCGGCAGGCCGATCGCCTGTGCCATCAGACCCAGCATGAACAGATTGATCGCCACAGCACCTGTGGTGAACACGTAGAGCATCGCGTAGAGCCTGCCAAAGGACGGACCGTGATCACTGTCGGTCATGCCGCTACTCCTGATTGTGCCGCGGCCTGCAGCGCCGCGGCAATCAACGCCGGCACGCCGGCATGGGTGCCGATCGGTGGCAGCCGAAGACCGGGAAACTCGGCCAGATCCAGTGCTTCGGGAATATCCTCGACCACATGGCCGCCGCCGGCCGCGAAAAACGGCAGGCAGATCGCCAGGTCGCCGGTGTCAAACACCACATCGCCCAGGAACGGCGGTTCTTCGATATAACCGGTGCGGATCTCGGCAAAACCCGTGCGTTCGGCCAGGGCGGCCACGAAACGTTCGGTGTCACGTGCAGAGTTGCGGCTTTTGCCGGACCCGTGCGACGCCACGATCAGGCAGGTTTCCGCCATGGTCCAGCCGCGCTGCCGCAATTCCACGGCCAACCAGTCGCGGGCCAGATCGGGCAGGGCCGGGTCGGTGCCCAGCGGCGCCAGGATCGGGCCGCCCGTGTCGCCCAGCCGGTCCGGCAGGGTGGTGCGGGTGAACCAGCCATCGGTCATGAACAGCGGATAGATCAGCGGCTTTGGCCCGGCCCGTTCCACCGCCGCGGCCAGCGCACCGGGCGCGGCCAGCGTGGCACTGTCCAGCGTCCAGCCGGGCATCAGCGCTGCGACCTGCTCGGTCAGATCCGCCAGTGCCGCCTCGGGCGGGCCCGGCTCGGACGGCTGGCCGTGGCTGACGATGACGGCGCGGCGGTTAATGGCTTGTGCCCTCCGAAAAGGTGATCTTGTTCCAGACATTGTATTTTCCGGATGGTTTTCGCATCGGCAGGCGACGGACTTCTTTCAGCGTGGCGGCATCATAAACGATCACCGCGCCGTCATCCTCCCACACCGAGACCAGGGCGTGCCGCCCGTCGCGGGTGAATTCCACATGGGCGACGGTTGCGCCGGGTTCGGGGCGCATCGTCTTGACGATTTCCAGGCTCTGTTTGTCGATCACATGCATCACGTCCTTATTTGGTCCGAAAAACACATCCGACCAGAAATACGGTGAATTTTCGTGGCTGCGCAGAAAGAAACCGGGGCCTTCGGTGTCGATGGTCTGCAGAATCGACCAATCCTCGGTGTCGATGACGCTCAGCTTGCCTTCTTTCAGGTGCGGTGTGGCCATCACCCGGCGGCCATCCTTTTCCCAGCTGATCCCCGAGCCCAGATGCGGCATGCCGGGCAGCGGCAGTTCGGCGATTTCGCGGCCGACATTCAGGTTCACCACGACGCCGCGCGCGCCGTCCCGCGCGGCACCGATCAGGTTGCGGTAATCGTCGGTGAAAAAGAAATCGTCCAGCGGTTCGGCAATCTCGATGCGGCGGCGGGCGAACAGGCCCTGTGACGACGGGATCGCCTCGATCATGTCCTTTTCCTGGCTGTGCACGAACCCCTCATAGACCGGCTCGGCATTGGGGTCGGTGGCGACCTCCCAGATCTCGGGCTGGTCCTTGAGCGCCAGGATGAAACTGTCGCGTTGCGGCGCCTGATAGACCGCCGAAACGCGGCTGGGGATGCCGGATTTCGAGATCACCGGCATGACCCTTTCGACGCTCAGATCGGCCGTGGACAACAGGGTCAGGGTCATCGGCAGGTAGTTGGCGACCGCCAGGTGCTTGCCGTCCATGCTGATGGCGATGTTGCGGCTGTTCAGCCCGGCGCGGATGCGCCCGACCTGGTGCAGGGACCAGATGTCGTATTTCTGCACCCAGCCATCGCGCGACATGATAAAGACATAGCGCCCGTCGGGGCTGAACTTTGGCCCGCCATGTACCGCGAACGGGGTTTCAAACCGGTCCAGAACCTCAAACGTATCGCCATCCAGCACGCTGACATGGTGATCGCCGGTTTCGACCACCAGCGTGATGTTCATCGGATCGGCGTCAAAGACCGGGGCATCGGCGGCAACATAGTCCGGGTCGGGCGTCAGGGTCGCCGCGATCTGTTCCGGGCCCCAGTCAGGCACCGCGTCCAGCGGTGTTTTCAGATAGTCCGCCAGCGCCGCGATGCGGTCACCATCCAGCGTGTCGGCAAAGGCCGGCATCTGGGTGGCGGCGCGTCCGCCCGCGATCACCTTTTCCAGGTTCGGCCCGCGCATGCGTTTCAGCGTCTGCGGGATCAGCGCCGGGCCGGTGCCGCCCAGCCGGTCGGCGCCGTGACAGGTGGCGCAGTTCTCGACATAATCCCTTGCCGGGTCGGCGGTGGCCAGACTGGCCAGAAACAGCAGGCTAGAGGCTGAAATCATGCGCCGGATCATGGCGTTTCCCCCGGAATGGCGTGACGGTCAGGCGGTCGGCTTCGGCAACGCCGATTTCCTGGTTGCTGAGGTAGCAGGCCGGATCCTCGGCCCAGGGATCGCCGGTCAGCTGCAAGGCGCGGATGCGGGTATTGCCGCCGCAGACCGACTGGAACGTACAGGCGCCGCAGCGCCCTTTCAGCGGGCGCGGCCGCCGGCGCAACTGGGCCAGCATGGCGTCGCTGCCAGTCCAGAGTTCCGAGAACGGCGTCTGCTTGACGCTGCCGATCGTGTAGTCGGACCAGTAGGTGTCGGGATGCACCTTGCCCTGCGGGTCGATATTGGCCACGCCCAGCCCCGAGGAATTGCCGCCCCAGGCTTCGAGATGATCGCGTAGATGGTCGATCTTGTCCTGCTCGAACCGCTCGGCAGCCCAGTTCATCAGATAGACCGCGTCGGCATCGTTGTTGCCGGTGACGATATCCAGCGGCCGTCCGGCGCTGGCATCGCCCCAGGCCTTGTCGATCAACAGATCCATGGCGCGGCGGGTATGGTCATGCACCGCGTCCTCGCCCCGGTTCTTGTCGCCGCGCCCGGCATAGACCAGATGCGACAGATAGAACTTGTCCACGCCCTCGTCGTCGCACAGTTTCAGGAGGTCGGGCAGCTGGCTTTCATTGTCCCGGGTCAGGGTGAACCGCAGCCCCACCTTTATGCCCCGCGCCTTGCATTCGCGCACCCCGCGCAAGGCGTCGTTGAACGCGCCATCGACGCCGCGGAACCAGTCATTGGTCGCGCCGATCCCGTCGATCGAAATGCCGACATAGTGAAATCCGATCTCGGCCACGCGGTCGGCGGTCTCGCCATGGATCTTGGTGCCGTTGGTGGACAGCGCCAGCATCGGCACCAGCGGGCGGGCCCGCGCCGCCAGGTCGAAGAAATCGAACCGGTCCAGCGGCTCGCCGCCGGACAGGATCAGCGCCGGGATGCGGAACCGTCCCAGATCGTCCAGCGTTGCCACCGCCTGATCGTGGCTGAGTTCGCCGGGGAAATGCACATCGGCCGAGACCGTATAGCAATGGCGGCATTTCAGGTTGCAGCGCCGGGTCAGGTTCCAGATCACCACCGGTTTGACCCCGCCGCTGCCGCGGCGCATGCGCACGGGGGTCGGGCGCACCAGCTGGTGCATGTATTCGGACAGTCGGAACATCGGACTAACCTTTCTGGCTGCGCAACCGCAGCCCGGTCTTTTTCAGAATGCGGGTGGAATAGAGAATGTCATGGCCGCGGCAGGCATCGCCCAGCATCGCGGCGATATCGGTGCGCTGCGCCTCGACCTGTTCGCGGCTGCTGCCATGCAGCATCGCGAACAGGTTATAGGGCCAGTCGGGCAGGGCGCGCGGGCGTTCATAGCAATGGGTGACGCCATCGAGATTGCCGATCATTTGGCCCAGTTCGGCGATGCGGGCATCATCCACGTCCCAGACCGACATGCCGTTGGCGGTCATTCCCAGTTTGTAATGGTTGGGGGCGACGGCGATGCGGCGGATCACGCCGCTGTCCTGCATGGCCCGCAGGCGGGCGCACAGATCGTCTTCGGTCAGGTCCAGCTCGTCGGCGATCTGGGCATAGGGTTGCGGCACCAGCGGCAGCCCGGCCTGGGTCGCGGCGATGATGCGCCGGTCGGTTGCGTCGATGCTCATGCCGCCACCCGAAAGCCGACAAAGAATTCCTGCAGTTTCGGAAAGCACAGCACCCGCAGGCCGGTGTCACGTTCCAGCGCCTCGGCGACCTGGGCGATCTCGTCCTGGGTTTCGGTGGCCAGCACGAACCACATGTTCAGCCGGTGGGTACGTTCGTAATTATGCGCCACTTCGGGGCGCGCGTTGACCACCGCCAGCACGTCGTCGAACCGATCCGGGGGCACGGCCATGGCACACAGGCAGAACGCGCCCCCCATGGCCGCCGCGTCAAAGAACGGGCCGAACCGGGTGATGACGCGCGTCTCTTTCATTGCCGCCAGTCGTGCCAGCAGATCGGCCTCGGTCAGGCCCAGTTCCTCGGCGGCCTGCTGGTACGGGCGCGGCGCGATGGGAAACCCGTCCTGCAGATGGTTCAGGATACGTCGGTCGATTTCGTCCAGGCTCATGCGACTTCCTTTTGGGCAGGGGCGACCATGGCACCAGTCTGTTTGAAACAGTGCAGGGAAAACAAGGGGCGATGCGGCACATCCGCCAGTTCCGGCAGGGCGCAGGCGCGGGTCAGCACCGCCATTGCGTCGCTGCGGCTGCGGGCGTGAATCATCGAATACAACCGATAAGGCCAGGCACCGGGCACCGGCGTGCGCTCGTAGCACAGGGTGATCCCGGGTAAGGCGGCCAGGACCGGGCCGGCCCGGGTGATCTGCTCGGACGGCATGTCCCAGACCACCATCGCGTTGGACCGCCAGCCCAGAGCGCGGTGACGAACGATGATCCCCAGGCGGGCAACGATACCGGCCTGCGTCAGGGCGCGGACCCGGTCCAGAACCGTGGCTTCGCTCAGCCCCAGATCCTGGGCGATGGCCAGATAGGGGCGCGGCACGAGCTGCAGGCCCCGCATCAGATTGTTCAGGATATCGCGATCACCGGGCTGAAAGGCCGTCGGATCCGCCGCTTTTGCCGGTTTCCAGGCTGCGGTCTTGCCGCGCAGGGCAAAGCCCAGATCGACGTTGAAGGCGCGCACCAGCCGCAGGTCCAGGACCCGCAGCCCGGTCTGCGCCTCGATCCGGTCCAGGGTCGCATCCACATGGGCGCGGTCGGGGCCGGTGGCGACAAACCAAAGGTTCCAGTCATGCTCGCGCAGGTAATTGTGATTGACGCCGGGCTGGGCGCCGATGATTGCGGCGACCTCTTCGATGCGGTTTTCTGGGGCGGCCACCGCGGCCAGGGTGCTGGCCGAGATGGTATTGGGCGCGCAGGTGGCACCCACCCGGGTAATGCGGGCGTTGTCCATCTGCCGCCGCAGCCGGTCGATCACCTGATTCTGTGTCAGGCCCAGCGCATCGCCGAGTACGCGAAAAGGTTCGGACTGGATCGGAAAGTCGCGCTGCCAGTCATCCAGCAGGGCCTGATCCAGCGGGTCCAGTACACCTTCCATGTCTTACAACCCCATCTTGTGCGCGCGGGCGGTGAAAAAGATGCCAGACGGGCTGTCGGCCTCGATTTCCCGCAGTTTCTCGAAGGTCTGCGTGTCATAGACCATCACCTTGCCGGCGTCGCGCACCGACAGCCAGACCTCGTGACCCCGCGGGGTGAATTCCATGTGCAGCACCCCGGGACCCGGCGTGAACTGGTGGATGACATCTTTGCTCACCGTGTCGATCACCTGGATCGTATCGTTCAGCGGATGCGCGAAATTGACCCAGACGTGGCGCCCGTCGGGGCGCGCCATGGCAAAGACCGGCTGACCATGGGTGGCGGTGCGCCCGGTCTCGCTGAGGCTCTTGGCGTCGACCCACAAAACTTCGTGCTGACCGACGGCGGGCAGCACGAATTCGTCGCCGGCCTGCGCCCAGCCTTCGAGATGCGGCATCTTGTAGACCGGCAGCCCGGTGCGCCCGGCGGCATAGCCGGGCAGGATCGGCTGCGGCGTCGGATTGTCCTGCCACAGATCCAGCGCGGTCAGGTGATCGGCGCCGAAAAGCCCGGCGATATAGGTGCGCCCGTCGCCGGTAACCAGCGCGTCATAGGGGTTGTCGCCCATGCCAGCAATGCGGATGATCTCTGGCGCATCGCCGGACAGATCGGCGATCCAGGTCTCGCCGGAGTCCCACAGCGAAAACACGAAACGGGTGCCGGGAATGTCGACCAGACCGATGGTCTTGGCGCCGGTCGGGATGTCGGCCACCATCTCCAGCGTGTCGGCGTCAAAGACGCGCACGCCGCCCGGTTCATAGTTGGAAACCGCCACGTATCGGCCATCGTCCGAGATCGCACCACCGATCGAATTGCCGGCCTGCATCACCCGGTTGACCACCGACTGTTCCAGAATGTCGACCTTGGTCAGTCCGCCATCGCGGCCAAAGACATAGGCGAACCGCTGATCGGGGGCATAGACCAGCGAGGCATGGCTGAGATCGCCCAGACCGGTGATCCGGCCAATGGCGGCGCGGTCTGACTGATCCACCACCAGCAGCGAGCCGCTGGCGCGTTCCACGACCAGACCCAGATCGCCCGTCGATTGCGACCAGGCCGGGGCAGCCAGCGCCAGCCCGGCCAGAACCGCGAATACAGCCCGTTTCATTGTGTTCCTCCGCTCAGAAGATAGGTCACCATCCAGTCCACTTCGGCCTGGGTCAGCAGCGGTCGCCACGGGGGCATGGGCGTGCCGGGAATGCCGTCCAGGATCACCGCCGCCAGACCCGCCCGGTCGTAATGCGCCAGCGCCTCGGGGCGGATATCCGGCCCCAGCCCGCCTTTCAGGGTCAGGCCGTGACACGAACCGCAATCCTGCAGCACCAGCCGTTCCAGCGCGGTCCCGTCGATGGTGGCCGTCTCGCCGGCCAGCGCGGTGCCGCCGATGGCCAGAAACAGCGCGACCAGCCTATTCACCGGCGGCCACCGCCGGGCGTCGCGCTGCCGTGCCGGTTGCGCCGGTTCCGGCCTGATACAGCGATACGACGCGGCCGATGACGAACAGGACCGGGGCCGGCATCGGCTGCGCCCGGATGTCCACGCCGATCTGGTCCAGACGCGAGATCAGCCGGCTTTCCTGTGATGTCGTGGCGGCGCAGATGGCCATCACCGGCAAGCTGGCCGGCATGCCCTCGCGCATCAGGTTCAGGGCGATTTCCGAGATGTTGGCGGCGCCCATATAGACAACCAGTGTGGTGTCGGTATCGGCCAGGCTGGCCCAGTCCAGGTCCAGACGCTGGTCGGCGGCGCGGTGTCCGGTGACATAGCGCACACCGGTGGCCAGGCCGCGATGGGTCAGCGGAATGCCGGTGGCGGCGGCCATGCCCTGGGCCGCGGTGATGCCCGGGGCATACTCGACGGCAAGGCCGCGGTCGGCCAGATAGGCGGCCTCTTCGCTGCCGCGGCCAAAGATCAGCGGATCACCGCCCTTGAGCCGGGCCACGGTCAGCCCCTGTTCGGCCAGTTCGGCCAGAATTTCGTTGATCCGGTCCTGCGGGACCGTATGGCATTTTGGGGCCTTGCCGACCGGGATCATCCGGACACCGGCCGGAGCCAGATCCAGGATGTCCTGCGAGACCAGCCGGTCATGGACCACGGCGTCGGCGGATTGCAGCATGCGCAGGGCGCGCAGGGTCAGCAGCTCGGCATCGCCGGGACCGGCACCAATCAGATAAACCTTGCCTGTCGGGGTCATGTACCGGCTCCTGGGTGTGGCTGCATGGCGGACACGCAAAAAAAACGGGCCGGGGGCCAGCCAGTGGCCCCCGGCAGTCGCACCTTAATAGACGTCGGCGCGGGTGTTGTAGACGTTGAATTTGCCGGTCGGTGTGACCAGACGTTCGTCCTTGATCACATGTTTCAGCTCCAGCGTCTTGTCGTCAACCACGACGATGGCCGATTCCAGGTCAGCGGCATTCCAGACCGAGAACCAGATCTCGTTGCCTGCCTGGTTGAATTCGCCTTGCACGACGCGCGGCTGGCCTTCGGCAATACCGGCCCATTCGACGATCGGCAGCACGGTGAATTCCGGCTCTTCCTGTGCCAGATCACCGACCTTGAAGACCGCGACCGAGCCGGACACTTCGGCGTCGGGGTTCAGCGGCGCGTCGACATAGAGATGCTCGGATTCCGGGTGTGTCTTGACGAATAGCGACCCGCCACCCATGGCATAGAGCTGCTGCACCATCTTCCAGGCGTTGTCCGGGTTGCCCTCGGGATCGGTGCCGATCAGCGCGACCGTGTCGTCACCCAGGTGCGATGTCGCCCAGACCGGACCATAGGTCGGGTGGTTGATGTTGGCACCACGGCCCGGGTGCGGCGTTGCGCCCTCGGTATCGACCATCGCGGTCAGCGTGCCTTCCTTGGTGTCGATCACCGCCACCTTGTTCCGGGCGTTGGCCGCCGTCAGGAAATAACGCTTGGTACTGTCCAGACCACCGTCATGCAGGAACCGTTCGGCTTCGATCTCGGTGACCTTCAGGTTCTTGATGTCGGAATAGTCGACCAACAGGATCTTGCCGGTTTCCTTGACGTTCACGATGAACTCGGGGTTGAAGTGCGACGAGATGATAGCCGCGACCCGGGGTTCGGGGTGATAGGTCTGTTCGTCATAGATCATGCCACGGGTCGACTTGATCTTGAGCGGCTCCAGCGTGTCGCCATCCATGATCACGTATTGCGGCGGCCAATAGCTGCCGGCGATGGCATATTTGTCCTCATAGCCGTGCATCTTGCTGGTCTCGACCGAGCGCGCCTCGGCTCCGACCTTGATCTCGGCCACGGTGTCCGGTGATTCCATCCACAGGTCGATCATGTTCACCTTGGCGTCGCGGCCGATGACGAACAGATAACGGCCCGATGCGGAAATCCGGCTGATGTGAACGGCGTAACCGGTGTCGATCACGGCCTTGATCTCATAGCTGGCGCCATCGATCAGGGCAATCTGGCCGGCGTCGCGCAGGGTCACCGAGAACAGGTTGTCCAGATCCCAGTCGTTCATCTTTTCGGTCGGGCGGTCTTCGGGGGCGACGATCACTTTCCAGCTTTCGCGCATTTCCGGCATGCCATATTCAGGCGGCGCGGGCGGTTCCAGCAGCACGTAACGCGCCATCATGTCGACCTCGGCTTCGGTCAGATCGCCAGAGGTGCCCCAGTTGGGCATGCCGGCGGGCGAGCCATAGGTGATGAAATCGCGCAGGTAGTCAAAGCCCTTTTCGCGGGTGATATCGGGGGTCAGCGCCTTGCCGGTCGCGCCTTTGCGCAGCACGCCGTGGCAGCCGGCGCAACGTTCGAAATACAGGGTAGTCGCGGCCTGGAATTCCTCGTCGGTCATGACCGGATCGTCTGCCTTGCGGCCCGGGATCTCGACCTGGATCTGGCCCAGGGTCGTCATGCTGGGTTGATAGGCGGCTGACGCGTCGTCGCCGTGATCCTTTGGTTTTTCCTGGGCGGATACGCCGGTCACGGCTAGGCCCAGGGCGATTGCAGCGCTTGCCATAAACGATGCGCGCCGGATGGCTGTTGTGGATTTCATTTACGAATACTCCGTTCGCTGGTGAGGCAGCGCGAACGTGACCGGATTCAAACTACCTCGCCTTGACTTCAATCAAGGCGAGGTGTGGAACCTGACGCAACAAAGAGCCATGCTCCGGTCCGCCCTGAAATCCCTAGCAATCGGTATCTCGGTCCTGGTCGGGGCCAGTATCGGAGCGCCCGCCTGCGCCCAGTCGCTGCGGCCCGCGACCGAGGCCGGGATCGCGCCGATCGCACCGACCCCGGAAAGTGCCGCGAAACTGTTCGCTCTGCCGGCCAATCCGGTGCTGTTGCGCGACGAGGCGCAAGTGCCGGGCTGGTCGGTCACCGCCGATGACGGGCCGGTCGGATTCATTGCGTCAACCTGGGAAATAGCCGGTTCTGTTGGATATTCCGGGCGTCCGCTGGACGTATTGGTCGCCGTGGATACCGAAGGCCGGATCGCCGGCGCCCAGCTGACGCGCCACAGCGAGCCGATCCTGACGCTCGGCCTGTCGGACCGGGATATCGAGAATTTCGTGGGCGGATTTGCCGGTGTCGATCTGATGGATCCCGACGGTATCGGCGAAGGGCCTGACATGCCCGACATCATTTCGCGGGCGACCGTATCGACCGGCGTGATTCGCGATTCGATTCTGCGCACGGCGCGCACTTTGGCGATTGGGCGGGGGCTTTTGCCCGGCGGCGGCATTGATCGCATCGACTATCGGCCAGCCAGTTGGGCGACGCTGGTGGCCGAGGGGGCGCTGAGCCATGTTCTGGTGACGCTGGATCAGGCCCGCGCCCGCATGGACGGAGCCAAGCCGCCGATTCCCGCCGGCGAGGGCGCCTTTATCGAGATGTGGATGGCGTTGGCCGACCCTCCGACCATCGGGCGCAACATATTGGGCCAACAACAATATTCCCGTGCCGTCGGGGCGCTGGGTCCGGGCGATGTCGTGTTGCTCGTGGCGTCGCGGGGGCTGTATTCGCACCGCGGCACCGGCTGGCGCCGCGGCGGCGTCTTTGACCGGCTGACGCTGGTGCAGGGCGATCTGCGCCTGCCGCTGACCGACGCGGGTTATACGCGGATCGACAAATTGCCGATCGCCGATGCGCCTGCGTTGAAAGAGCGCAGTCTGTTCCGAATCAGTGATTCGCGCTTTGATGCGACCGCCCCGTTTGCGCTGGAACTGACCGCCGCCCGGCCCACGGCGCAGGGCGACACGGTGTCTTTTGTCACAACACTGCCCTATGCGCTGCCGGATGCCTATGTGATGGCGCCACCGCCCGAGGCCGCGCCGCTGTGGCAGCAGACCTGGCAGGACAAGAAATACGCGGTGATCAGCGTCGCCGCGATGCAGGTGGTCCTGACGCTGATCCTGCTGTTGCAGGAATCTCTGGTGCGCCGGCCGCGCCTGTGGCGCGGTGTGCGGCTGGGCTTTCTCAGCGTTACCCTCGTCTGGCTGGGCTGGGTGCTGAACGGGCAATTGTCGGTGGTGCAGGTGATTGCCTTTCTGCAGTCGCTGCTGACCGGGTTCCATTGGGAGACCTTCCTGATCGAACCGATCATATTTACCCTGTGGGGCGGTGTCGCGCTGGGGCTGCTGTTCTGGGGGCGGGGCGTGTTCTGCGGCTGGCTGTGCCCCTTCGGGGCCTTGCAGGAACTGACCAACGCGGTGGCGCAGAAGCTGAACGTGCCGCAGATCGCGGTGCCGCATGCGCTGCATGAACGGCTGTGGATCATCAAATATACCCTGTTCGTTGCGATCCTGGCCCTGTCTTTCTATTCAATGAAGGACGCGCTGATCCTGGCCGAGGCCGAACCGTTCAAGACGGCGATCTCAATGCGGATGATCCGCGCCTGGCCCTTTGTCCTGTTCGTGCTGGCGCTGCTGACGGCGGGGCTGTTCATCGAACGCTTTTACTGTCGCTATCTCTGCCCTCTGGGGGCGGCGCTGGCGATCCCGGCCAAGCTGAAGATCTTCGACTGGTTGCACCGGCGTCCGCAATGCGGGCGCGAATGCCGGCTGTGCGCCACCAAATGCACCGTCGGCGCCATTGACCCGCTGGGCCGCATCAATCCGAATGAATGCGTGTTGTGTCTGCGCTGCCAGGTGGTGATGAACGACGATGCCACCTGTCCGGTACTGAAACGCCGCGCCCGCCAGACGGCTCCGGCCAGGGCCGCGTCATGACCGGCGCGCTGGCACGGCTGTTCGGCGACGGGTTCCGGGTGTTTTTCCTGAACGCTGCGCTGTTTGCCGTCCTGGCGGTGCTGGTCTGGGAAATGTGGCTGGGCGTGCACGCGGCGGGCGGCATGATCTATGCCCTGCCGTTCGGGATGCCGCCGCATCTGTGGCACGCGCACGAGATGATCTTTGGCTATGGCACCGCCGCCATGGGCGGTTTTCTGATGACCGCCACGCCGGGCTGGACCGGGGCCCGTCACCGCCCGCAGCTGTTCATCGGGCTGGCGATCGGACTGTGGCTGGCCGGGCGTTTTGCGATCTGGTTTTCCGGTAGTCTGCCGATGGGCCTGGTGGCTGTGATCGACCTGGCCTTTCTGCCCTTGATGGCCGTGCGCCTCGTGCTGCAGGTCGTGCGCCGGCCCAAGCCGCAGGTTCTGGTTTTCCTGCTGTTTGTGACGCTGGTCTGGATCAGCAATCTTTTGGTGCATCTGCAGTGGACCGGATGGTCCACCGACACGCTGATGACGGGTCTGCATGCGGGACTGTTCTCGTTCTGCGCGATGATTTCCGTACTGGCCGGACGCGTGGTGCCGGGGTTCACCCGCAACGCGCTGAAACGCGCGGGCGTGCCCGAGGCAAACTGGCCCCGCAGCCCGGCGGGGCTGACACGGGCGGCCAATGGCCTGGGCCTGCTGCTGGTCGTGGGCCTGCTTGCGGGCCTGCCCGATGCGATGACCGGAGTGCTGGCGCTGGCGGCCGCCGTGGCCCAGCTGATCCGGCTGGCCCTGTGGCGCGGATATCTGATCTGGCGGCAGCCGATCCTGTGGTCGCTGCATCTGGCGGTTGTCATGCTGACCCTCGGTCTGGCGCTATTCGGTCTGTCCGGCCTTGGGGTCGGCAGCCAGGTCGCGGCGCTGCACGTTCTGGGCATTGGCGCTGTCGGCGGCATGACGCTGGCGATCATGAGCCGCGCCATCCTCAGCCATACCGGCCAGCCGATCCTGGCGCCCGGCGCGGTTGCCATCGGATATGGGCTGGTCGCGCTGGCTGCGGTTCTGCGCTGGGTCGCCTCGGAATTTCCGGCAGACCTGTATTTTCCGGCGATGCTGTCCGCCGGTGCCATCTGGATCCTGGCCTTTGTGCTGTTTCTGGCCGCGTTGGGGCCAGTTTTGTTTTTACCCCGCTTGAAACGCCCGACCGAATAGTAAAGGAGAAAGCCATGTCGCGGAGTGCCCCCGCACCCCCCTGACCCCCGCCCCTGGGCAAAAATCCGGCCGCATTCGCGTGCGGCTTGACTTTTGCCAAGGATAATCCGCGCGCCAAACATCATGGTGCGCCCATATTCAACGCAGCGCAAAGGAGAGCGCAATGCGCGAAGTCATGACCAAGAGCATGGCCCGGAACATCTTTTTCGGCGGGTCCCTGTTCTTTCTCATCATATTCGTGGGACTGACGGCACATTCACACCGTTATATCGTCACCACGTCGACTGATGCCGAGGGGCTGACCGAAAGCGTCGCCCTGGGAAAACACGTGTGGGAACGCCACGCCTGTATCAACTGCCATTCCATCATGGGGGAAGGGGCCTACTTTGCTCCGGAACTGATGAATGTGATGACCCGCTGGGGGGTGGAAGACGACCCCGAAGCGGCGTTCGAAACCCTGAAAAACTGGATGCAAGCGATGCCCACCGGCATCGAGGGACGGCGCCAGATGCCGGCTTTCGACCTGACGGACGAAGAGTATCGCGGCCTCAGCGACTTTTTGCTGTGGACCGATTCCATCGACGCGCAGGGCTGGCCGCCCAACGATGCGGGTTGAGAAAGGATAACGACGATGAAATATCAATCTCAGAAAATCGCATACGCCTATTTCGGCGTCGCGCTGGCCCTGTTTGCCGTCCAGATCCTGGGCGGGCTGCTGGCCGGACTGGTCTATGTCATGCCGAACGTGCTGTCCGAGCTGGTGCCGTTCAACATCATCCGCATGCTGCACACCAACAGCCTGATCGTCTGGCTGCTGTTGGGCTTTTTCGGGGCCGCCTATTTCCTGATCCCGGAAGAGGCCGAGCGTGAAATCCACTCGCCCGCGATTGCCTATCTGCAGCTGATCATCCTGGTGGTCGGCACGCTGGGCGTGGTGGTGACCTATCTGTTCAACCCGTTCGAGGGCAACTGGCTGCTGGGCAAAGAGGGGCGCGAGTTCCTGGAACAGCCCAAATGGGTCAAGTTTGGCATCGTGGTTGCGGCGCTGCTGTTCCTTTATAACGTCTCCATGACGGTGCTGAAGGGCAAGAAGACCGCCATCACCAACATCCTGTTGCTGGGGCTCTGGGGGCTGGCGCTGTGTTTCCTGTTTGCGTTCTACAACCCGGTAAACCTGGCGCTGGACAAGATGTACTGGTGGTATGTCGTGCACCTGTGGGTCGAAGGCGTCTGGGAACTGATCATGGCGTCGATCCTGGCCTATCTGATGCTGAAACTGACCGGGGTTGACCGCGAGGTCGTCGAGAAATGGCTGTATGTCATCGTCGCCGCCGCGCTGTTCTCGGGCATTCTGGGCACCGGCCACCACTATTACTGGATCGGCACGCCGGGCTACTGGCAGTGGATCGGCTCGATCTTCTCCAGCCTCGAAATCGTGCCCTTCTTTGCGATGATGGCCTTTGCCTTTGTCATGGTCTGGAAGGGGCGCCGGGATCATCCGAACAAGGCGGCGCTGCTGTGGTCGCTGGGCTGTGCCACGCTGGCCTTCTTTGGCGCCGGCATCTGGGGTTTCCTGCATACGCTGCACGGGGTGAACTATTACTCCCACGGCACGCAGATCACCGCCGCGCATGGTCACCTGGCCTTTTACGGCGCCTATGTCTGTCTGAACCTGGCCATCATTTCTTATGCGATGCCGCTGTTGACCCAGCGCGACCCGTATAACCAGGTGCTGAACATGGCGTCGTTCTGGCTGATGTCGGGTGGCATGGTGTTCATGACCTTTACCCTGACCTTTGCCGGTACCGTGCAGACCCACATGCAGCGGGTCGTGGGCGAGTATTACATGGATGTGCAGGACAGCATCGCCATCTTCTACTGGATGCGTCTGGGCGCCGGTGTGGTGGTTTTGCTGGGCGTCCTGTTGTTCCTCTACTCGATCTTCATGCCGCGCCGCGAAGTCATCTCGCATGATGCCACGGTTGCTGCGGAGTGAGCGGGATGGACGGAAACCTTACCAATACGGAGGGGGCGGTCGACGCCCCCTTCTACCTTGCGCAGGGCGACGAATGTGCCCTGTTCGAGGCGGCCAGCGCCAACAACCTGCCCATGCTGCTGAAAGGTCCGACGGGATGCGGCAAGACCCGGTTCGTGGCGCATATGGCGGCCCGTCTGGGCCGGCCATTGTATACCGTGGCCTGCCATGACGATCTGTCGGCGGCCGATCTGATCGGGCGCTATCTGCTCAAGGGCGGTGAAACGGTCTGGGTCGACGGACCTTTGACCCGCGCGGTGCGCGAGGGCGCGATCTGCTATCTCGACGAGGTGGTCGAGGCGCGCAAGGACGTGACCGTGGTGCTGCACCCGCTGACCGATGACCGGCGCATCCTGCCAATCGACCGCACCGGCGAGGAACTCGAGGCTGCGCCCGGCTTCATGCTGGTTGCCTCGTATAACCCGGGCTACCAGAACATTCTCAAGACCCTGAAACCGTCGACTCGTCAGCGGTTCCTGGCCGTTGAGTTCGATTTCCCCCAGCCCGAGATGGAGATCGAAGTCGTGGCCCGCGAGAGCGGGCTGGACGCGGACCGCGTCAAGCCGCTGGTGCGGCTGGCTGGCAAGCTGCGCGCGCTCAAGGGGCAGGATCTGGAAGAGGGCGTGTCGACCCGCCTGATCGTCTATGCCGCATCGCTGATCGCGCAGGGCATGCCCATCGACCGTGCGGTCGAGGCCGCAATGATCGAACCCCTGACCGATGACGCCGACGTCAAACGCGGGCTCCTAGATCTTGTCACGGCCATCTTTGGGTGAGGTATGGCCGTGGGCGGGATCGAAATCGAGCCATGGGAACCCGAAGAAACAGTCGGGAAACTGTGGCACGCCTTTGCCAGCCGTCTGGATGCGCCCATCATGCATCATGGAGCCGGCGTCGACCTCACTGAGGTCAGCGGACGGCTGGCTGTTTTCTTTCGCGGACTGGGCGGGGCCCATTCGGTCGAGCTGCGTCCGGTCAGTGCCGAGGTCAGCCGCCACCGGCTGAGCTTTCTGCGCCGTCTCGGGGCCGAGGCCGAAATCCTGCCAAGGGCCAGTTTCGACGGCGAGGTGCTGCGCCTGCCCGATACCCTGGCGGTGCTGCCCACGCGCGAGGCCAATGGCGCCTTGTACCTGTGGCTGACCGCCGTGGCCGCGCATGCGGTTGATCATGTGCCGGACAGCGACCCGCTGCGCGCCGATCTGCGCGCCATCGCCAATTCCCGGACAATGGTCAACGCCGCCCTGCGCAGCGCCCCCGGTCTGACCGATCTCTATCGCACCCTGTGCGACGCCACTCTGCATCAGCGCCGGGCGGCGCGCCTGCCGAAATACGAAGCCGCCATCGAATCGCTGGTGCGCCAGGCGCTGGGCGATCCGGCGCCTCTGAGCGATCTGGCGCGGCAATTGCGGGACGCGCCCATCGAAGACATCACTGCGCCGCGCAAGTATCAGCCGTTTCAGCCGGTGCCGCTGTGGCCCGACCTGCGCGAACTGACCTTCAGCGCCACCGACACGGTGGAATCCCGCGATACCGACGGCCCCCCCGAAGAAGGTGGCGAGGGCACCCACCGGGCCAAGCGCCGCCAGGCCGATCAGGCCGAGCGCAACGACAGCCTGATCCTGCACAAGTTCGAGGCGATCCTCAGCTGGGCCGAATTTCTGAACTTGAACCGCCGGGTCGATGACGACGACCCGGACAACGCCAAAAAGGCCGCCGATGATCAGGACGAGATCGGTTTGGGGCAGATCTCCAAGGCGCCGGCGACGCGGCTGAAACTGCATCTGGATCTGGCGCCCGAGGATGTCGACCGCGAACGCCTGTCCGGAACCCATACCTATCCGGAATGGGATGCCCGCGCCGGCACCTATCTGCCCGATCACGTCCGGGTTCTGCACAGTATCGCGGAAGCGGGTGATTGCGTCCCCTCCTTTCGCGAAGATCCGCGCGCGATGCGCCGCATCCGCCATGTCAAACGTCAGTTCGAGGCTTTGCGTCCCGGCCGCGTCTACGTGCCCGGTTGTCTGGATGGCGATGAGCTTGACATGGAGGCGGTGGTGCGCGCGCGGGTCGACATTCTGGCAAACGGGCAGGGGACGAACCGCATCTGGCGGCAATCCTTGCCCCAGGCCCGCGATCTGGCGGTGTCGATCCTGCTGGATGTCAGTCGCTCGACCGAAAGCGCCGTGTCGGGCCGCGCGGTGATCGACATCGAGCGCGAGGCACTGGCCGCGCTGTCCTGGGGGCTGGACGCCTGCGGCGACGATTTCGCGATCCACGCCTTTTCCTCGCTGAAACGCAACCGGGTCTATATCCAGCAATGCAAGGCCTTTGGCGAGCCGATGAATGCCGGGGTCGAGGATCGCATCGGGGCGCTGCGCCCGGGCTTTTATACCCGGCTTGGCGCGGCGATCCGGCATGCCTCGGTCGATCTGGCGCGCCAGAGCAAGAAGCGCCGGCTGCTGCTGGTGATCACCGACGGCAAGCCCAATGATCTGGACCATTACGAGGGCCGGCACGGCATCGAGGACACCGCGATGGCGGTGCGCGAGGCCCGCCGCGCCGGGCATTCGGTGTTCGGCGTCACCATCGACAAACAGGCCAAGACCTGGTTTCCGCGCCTGTTCGGGCGCGGCGGGTTCCACGTGATCCCGCATCCGGACAAGCTGACCGAGGCGCTGCCGCAGATCTATCGCGAACTGGTCGGCGCATGAGCGACACCACGGCACAGAACGGCTCGGCGCTGGATGAATTGCCCGGCGATCTGATGATGTGGGTTCTGATCATCAGCGAATTGCTGGTCTTCGGCGCCGGGCTGGCGGCCTTTCTGGCCGTGCGCGCCAGCGATCCGGACGGGTTCGCCCAGGCCCAGGACGCGCTGAACCGCACCGGCGCCGGTCTGAATACCGTGATCCTCGTCACCAGCGGCTTTTTTGCCGCACTGGCGGTGCCGTGGCGCGAGGCCGGGCGCCGGATGCAGGTGCGGCTGGCGTTGATCGCGGCGGCGCTGCTGGGGGTGCTGTTCCTGATCATCAAGGGCGCGGAATTCGCGCAGAAAGCGGCGTTGGGCATCGGCTGGGATACGCATGCCTTTTTCACCTTCTACTATCTGCTGACCGGGTTTCACGCGGCGCATGTGGTGGCCGGGGTGCTGATCCTGCTGCTGGTGGCCTGGCGGGACGATCCGCGCAACATCGAGGTCGGCGCTTCGTTCTGGCACATGGTCGATCTGGTCTGGGTGCTGCTTTTTCCCGTGATCTATCTGCTGCAATGACCCCGCGCGCGCTGATATCCGGCTGGCTGGCCCTGCTGGCGTTCAGCTTCGGCTCGACGGTGATTTCGCTGTGGACGATCCCGGCGCATTGGCAGGCGCTGGCGGGCGCGGCCATCCTGGTGCTGGCCTGGCTCAAGGCGCGGGTGATCCTGGGGCGTTATCTGGGGCTGGCCAATGCGCCATTCTGGGCCCGCGGTTTCGGCATATCGCTGGCGGTGTTCTGCTGCCTGCTGCTGGTGCTCTACCTGATCCCGCTCATGCTCTGAAGGCTGCTGCCAGGTTCTCGGGCAGCTCGAATTCCGTCAGCACCCGGTCGCGCCCCTCGGCGGACATCTTGCGCGCTGTCTTGACGACAATGCGCTGCAGCTTGTCCGGATCCTGTGTGCCCGAGAAGGGCGCGAAATACCATTTCAGAAAGACAAAGCAGATCACGTCCTCCAGCGCCTGCACTTCGGGATCGCGCTTGAGGCCCTCTTTGCGGATCATCTTGCCCGCGGCGTCGGCCTGTGCCTCGGAATAGCCGGCCGCGCGCATGATCTCGCCCACCCGCTGCGCGTGATGCTGCGCCAGATCGCGGCGCCAGGTCAGATAGCCTTCGCGGCCCTGCGGGTAATCGGCGCGTTTCAGCACCCAGCGTTCGATATGCTGACCGCGCGCGGCGATCTGCAGCGGCTCGGAGGCATCGGGAAAAAGCCGAGCCAATTCGTCGGTCATGCGTTGGCCGTACAGCTGCGCGGCGGGCGCACCTTCGCTCAGATCGGGGTCACCGGCATTGGCGGCGTCGATGGCGGACAGGGCGGCGGCAAGATCGGTCATAGTACTTTGTTCCAGGCTGCGGCGGGGTCCTCGCCGGTGAATTCGCGCAGGGTCTCGACCTTGTCGATCGCGGCGTGGTTCCGGGCGATGCGCACCCCATAAGGGCGCAGTTTGGAAAAGGCCCGCGACAGGCTTTCCGGTTTCATGCCCAGCCGCCCGGCGATCAGAACCTTGTCATAGGGCAGGGTGACGACGCAGCTGCCGGTTTCACGGCTGCACAGGTCCAGCAGGAATTCGGCCACCCTCTGGGCCCCGGTCTGCGCCTTGATCTGTTCGATCTGCGATACCAGAGATTGCAGATGCACAAAGGTCGAGGCCAGCACCGACATGCAGATTTCCGGGCGTTCCTGCATTTGCGCGATCAGCGTCGAGGCCTGGATCTGCAACAGGGTGCAATCGGTGACCGCCTCGCCGGACACCGGATAGTCGGCGTGGCGAAAGGCCGCCGCTTCGCCAAAACTGCTGCCCTGCGTGAACACGCTGACCACTGCCTCGTTGCCATTGGGCGAGATGCGGTACAATTTGACCCAGCCGTCCAGCACCACATAGATGATGCGTGCCGGTTCGCCCTGCAGAAAAATCGTCTCGCCCCGCCCCAGCTGGCGTGTCGTGCCGTTCCGCAACAGGGTTGTGCTGATTTCGGCCGGCAAGCTTTTCAAAAGGTGCGACTCGCGTGCCACCTCTAGGATCTGGTCAGACATCGTCGTGGCCTTGCTGGTGCGCGCAATGCGGCGGCATCGGCGCGCGGTTGCGCTTTGGACAGTTATAGCTGCACGGGCCTGATGTCGTCCAGCTTTGGACCGGATGCAACCGGCAAATCCGCGCAGGCCGTGCTGCGCTTGATCATAGTCAAGGAACCGTCTGCACCGACCGGGGTAGCGTCCGGGCAGATTGACCGGGGGTGTCGTTGATGACCTATGAAGCCTATTTCCACGAGCGTTTGAACCGATTGCGGGACGAGGGCAATTATCGTGTCTTTACCGACCTGGTGCGCCATCGCGGTGCCTTTCCCAAAGCCACGCGACATCAGGGCGAGCGGACCGGCGATGTGGTTGTCTGGTGCTCGAACGACTATCTGGGCATGGGCCAGCATCCCGCGGTTCTGGCGGCGATGCACACCGCACTGGACCAATGTGGCGCCGGGGCCGGCGGGACGCGCAACATATCGGGCACCACGCATCACCACGTGCTGCTCGAAGAGGAACTGGCCGATCTGCATGGCAAAGAATCCGCGCTGCTGTTCACGTCGGGCTATGTGTCGAACTGGGCCGCGTTGGGAACGCTGGCGTCGCAGATCCCCGGCTGTATCGTCTTTTCGGACAGTCTGAACCACGCCAGCATGATCGAGGGCATCCGCCATTCCCGTGCGCAAAAGGTGATCTGGGCGCATAACGACCTGACCGATCTCGAGGCCAAACTGGCCGCGGCCCCGGCCGACGCGCCCAAGCTGATCGCCTTTGAGTCCGTCTATTCAATGGATGGCGACATCGCCCCGATTGCCGGTATCTGCGATCTGGCGGACCGTTATGGCGCGATGACCTATCTGGACGAGGTCCATGCCGTCGGCCTCTATGGTCCGCGCGGGGCTGGCATTGCCGAGCGCGAAGGGCTGATGGACCGGCTGACGGNTGAGTCCGTCTATTCAATGGATGGCGACATCGCCCCGATTGCCGGTATCTGCGATCTGGCGGACCGTTATGGCGCGATGACCTATCTGGACGAGGTCCATGCCGTCGGCCTCTATGGTCCGCGCGGGGCTGGCATTGCCGAGCGCGAAGGGCTGATGGACCGGCTGACGGTGATCGAAGGCACCTTGGGCAAGGCCTTTGGCGTGGTCGGCGGCTATATCGCCGCCTCTGCGGCGCTGTGCGATTTCGTGCGCAGTTTTTCCAGCGGGTTCATCTTTACCACGGCGCTGCCGCCGGCCGTGGCGGCGGGGGCGGCAGCCTCGGTGCGGCACCTCAAGACCAGCAGCGCCGAGCGCGATCTGCAAAAGCATCGCGTGGCACAGTTGCGGTCGCGGCTGGATGCCATCGGCATTCCGCATATCGACAACCCCAGCCACATCATTCCGGTGATGGTCGGCGATCCGGTCAAGTGCAAATACATCTCGGATCTGCTGCTGGACCGGTTCGGCATCTATATCCAGCCGATCAACTATCCGACCGTGCCCAAGGGCACCGAGCGCCTGCGCATCACCCCGTCGCCGGTGCATTCCGAAGCGGACATGGATGCGCTGGTCGCGGCGCTGGGCGAATTGTGGAACCAGTGCCAGCTGGCGCGGATGCCTCTGGCCGCGCAATAGCGGCTGCGCGACGTCGGGTCACGGCACTGCGTTTACCAGCACGTGCCGCGCCCCTGATCACCGGCATCAGGCCAACCGGGGCGCTGTGCGGCATGGTCCGACTAAGACAGGCGCACAAGGCGATGCGCCGGCAGACGCAAGGTCCGCAGACCGTCAAACGCTGGTTTGGTTCTTCGGTCGGGTATTGGATATCAGGCACCATTTGCGAAACCGGACCGGCCACGCTACACCCCCGTTGACACGAGCAGCCAGCGGAAGGGGCGCGCAGCATGATGACGTCGCGGGTCGAACATCTGTTGATGGCAATTGCCACTGTTCTGGTATTCGTCGCCTTGAGACAGGCTCAGGAATTTCTGGCCCCGGTGATCGGTGCGCTGGTGGCCGGGATCGTGCTGTCACCGGTATCCGGCCTGTGGGACCGCTGGGGCCTGCGGGCATCTATGGCGGCCTTTGCCACGGTCCTGCTGGCCTTTATCGCCCTGGGCGCGCTGGGTCTGTTGCTGGAACCCTATGTCAGCGAAGCGATCGACAGCGCGCCGATCATCTGGTTCGAGATGCGCGGCGCGATCGAAAACCTGCGCAGCTTTCTGCTGGGGCTGGACGAGATCGCCGAAGACGTGGCCAAGGCGGTCAACCCGAATGGCGACGGCGCACCCGAGAAAGAGGCCACGGTGCCGATTCCGCGGGCGCAGGATGCCCTGTTCTATGCCCCGCAAGCCATGGCACAAGTTCTGGTTTTCACCGGCACGCTGTATTTCTTTCTGCTGACCCGCCGGCAGATATATGAATGGGCGGGGCGGCAGTTCGACGGGGTGCGCCAGAACGATTTCTTTCAGGCCGAGCGCGAGGTGGCGCGCTATTTCCTGACCATCACTGCGATCAATGCCAGTTTCGGCGTGCTGATCGCGTTGGTGATGCAAGGCTTTGGCATGCCGGCGCCCTTTGCCTGGGGTTTGTTGGCGTTTCTGCTGAATTTCGTCGTTTATGTTGGCCCGACCGCGCTGGCGGCAGCGCTGCTGCTGGCCGGGCTGGTGGCCTTTGATGGCGTGATGAGCATCGCACCGGCGGCGGTCTACATGATGATGAACGCGTTCGAAGGCCAGTTCGTGACGCCGGCGCTTGTCGGGCAAAGCATGGCGGTGAATCCGTTGCTGGTTTTCCTGTCGCTGGTGTTCTGGCTGTGGCTATGGGGGCCGCTGGGCGGCATCATCGCCATCCCGTTGCTGATCTGGGGCATCTCGCTTTCGGCAACCAGAACCCGCTAGGGCGGGTCAGATCGTGTCAGACCATTTCCTCGGGCACACCCGGCAGATTGCGGCCGAAACGCCAGGCCGGCCGTGTCACGTAGGGCAGGATAAAGCCGCTGCGACGGACAGGGGGCCGCGCGGCATTCTGCAATGCCCGTTGCCGCCAGGCCTGTACCGCAGTTGCCGGCGCGAAAAATGCGTCAGGCGCATCGGGTCCCAGCCAATGCGCGAAACAGCGCCGTTTCAGCCGGACGATCTGTGCCGGCCGGGTCAGCAGCACACCCGCCTCGGTGTCCCAATACAGGCTGCGCCCGTTCAGATTGGCCGATGACACGATGGCTGCCCGATCGTCGAAGATCGACACCTTGGAGTGCAGATAGACGATGGGCGCCCCGAAAAGCGATGTGCGATCGCCGGTGTCATAGGCACGTGGCTGGGCGGGCGCACCGACGAACAGGCGGGCGCCAAAAGCCCGCCGGATGATCCGCAGGCACCGTGCCTGAAGGTATTCGCCAAACCGGCTTTCGCTGCCCGGAGCATCGGCAAAAGCGACCTCTTCGGGTGCGGCGGGCAGAATCAGAATCAGGCCCAGACCGGGTTCGGCGCGGGCCTGCCGGGCGAGGTGCCGGGCGAGGTGCCGGTCACGGAAATACTGGGTTTCCAGATAGATCAGTCGGCGCGCATCGCCGGCCAGCCGGACATGCGCCGCGGCCAGTTCGGTCAGAAAGGGGCGCGGCGAGATGAACGGTGCCGCCCAGCGGCGGCGGCGCGAGATCGTGCGCAACAGCTGCGACAGGTCCGGCGGCGGGTGGCCATGGGCCGTGGCCTCGAACGTGTCCAGATGCAGGGCTGCCTGTTCGGCCACGGTTCCGCGTAGGATCAGCTGTACGTCATGCCAGGTCTGCGCCGCCTCCTGATCGTGGCGTTGCGTGTCGTATCGGCGCTCGTTCAGGTCCAGCCCGCCGATATAGACCGTATTGCGATCAAACACCGCCAGTTTCTGGTGATGCGTCGCCGGTGCCAGCTGGGGGATCGGCCAAAGGCGCGCTCTCAGCCGGCCGCGCCGCTCTTGCAGATACGGGCGCAGGCGCGGCGCCTCGCGCAGGAACTGGTGCCGTTGGTCGGGCGTCAGCCGATTCAGGTCTCTGGCCGTGGCGCGCAGTTCAAGCCAGGCGCGCGGCCACAGCAGACAGCGTGGCCCCAGCCCGACCCGGGCCGGATGCATCGCTGCCCGTACACGCAGATGCCCGGGGTGCCCGGACAGTTCACCGGCAGCGATCAATGCGCGGATCGACGCCCAGCTGTCACGGTGATCGTGCGGGACCGCCACCGGGTCGAAATCGGTCAGGACCAGCGTGACACGCAGGCCCCGGCGCAGGCCGTGTTGGATCAGATCGAGCCAGGTCTCCCCGATGCGCCGGGCCTCGGGGCTGCGCAGGCGTGTAGCCGGATCAAAGATGCGAAAGCCCATCGAGACCTCGCGTCGCGCGGCCAGGAACAGCCGCTCGAATTCGGGATAGGCCTCGTGTGCAGTCAGCAGGATCTGCAGATCGTCCGGGTCGGACTGTGATGGCGCTGGGGCGGTCATCAGACCGGACCAGGCCACAGTGCCGGTCGTGGGGCCTTGGTGCGTGCACAGGTTGTCTGGATCATCTTGCGCTCCGTTGCGGGTCGCCGGGCCATCATGAAGGTGCTCGGCCCTCTGGCGTCAGTCAAATGTGCCGGCAACGCGACCCAGCAGCATAAAGGCCCGCGTCGTACGGGTATCTCCCAAGGCCGAAATGTCGGCATCCGATGCGGATTTCTCGAATTCGGCAAAGGTGCGGTCAAACAGGCGCAGAAAATGATGCGCGGCATCGCGAAAGATCGGATCCTGCTTCATCCGTCCCGCCGCCAGCGCCAGCGACGTGCGATCGCGCACGCCCCCAAGTGCCGCGATCTCGCGGCCGCGGGCGCCATCGGCGAATTGGCGCCAGATTTCGGGCCGGGCCATGTCCGGGCGCAGATCGTCCATATAGATGCCGTCCTGGCTGAGCAAGGTCAGCACGTCCTGGCTGGCCTGGATCAATTGCGCGGCCTTGCGGTCCCGCAGCGCCCGGCGCAAGGCGGCAAACCCGGCCTCGTCCTCGGCGGTTTCCGGGAAATTCAGGGCCCGGATGAAATCGTCGGTCGCCAGCGGCGGCGACAGTTCCTCGGCCGTGGTTCCCAGAGCCAGCGACCCCTGATCCACCGCCGGTTCGGCGGGCACCGGTTTGGCCGCCGGCACGGGCGCGCGGTCGGGTTCGCGGCGCGAGGAAAACGTCGCCAGCGCGGTCTCGGTCTTGCGCGTGGCCGCGGCGATTTCGTCCAGTTTTTTCGCCACCGATGGCTCGGCCCCGATCACGCCGCGCTGGGCCTGTGCCACATAGGCCTGGCGGATGCCGTCGATGGCCGCTTGCAGACGGCGGCTTTCCTCGCGCATCACGCGGTTGGAACGCGCCGCGGTGGCCGCCACCCAGATCATCGCCACCGGCATGAAAATGGTCAGCATCTTCATGGCGAATCGCAACCCGTCGAAGCCGGCGCCGGCATCCTCGGGCGCCAGCATGAAAAACAGCAGCGTGCCGCCCAGCCAGATCACCGACAGAGCAATCGCCGCCAGTTCGATTCCGGTGATCGACCGGATCAGCGGCTTGTCATAGACCCCCAGAGAGGTCGGCCGAGATTTTTCGGGATCAGGCTGGGACCCGGGCATGGCACGCTCCGTCAGGAATAGTCGATGCTCACGACCTCATAGGACCGTTCGCCGCCGGGGGTGCGGACCTCGACACTGTCGCCTTCCTCCTTGCCGATCAGCGCGCGGGCAATCGGCGACTTGATGTTCAGCAGGCCGTTTTCGATATTGGCCTCGTATTCACCCACGATCTGCCAGGTTTTTTCCTCTTCGGTGTCCTCGTCCACCAGGGTCACGCGCGCGCCGAACTTGATCGCGCCGGACAGTTTCCTGGGGTCGATCACATCGGCCAGCGACAGCACGCCCTCGATCTCCTTGATGCGGCCCTCGATAAAGGACTGCTTTTCGCGTGCCGAATGGTATTCGGCATTTTCCGACAGGTCGCCATGCTCGCGCGCTTCGGCAATGGCCTTGATGATGGCGGGCCGCTCGATGGACTTGAGCTGTTTCAGCTCGGCCTCCAGAGCGGCATGGCCTGCCGGGGTCATCGGGACTTTTTCCATTACTCTATCCACACAAAATAGGACGCCCCGCCGTCAAAAACGCCGGGACGATCGTTCAGGTCGAACAATACCTGACCTAATCACGCGCAGGATTGCAAGAGGCTGGGTGCGATGTGCGGCAAAACCCGGCCTAGTCGTATTGCACGACCTCGTATTCGATGCCGTCCTGATCGTGAAAATAGAATCTGCGGCCGGGTTCGTAGTCGGCGTGATTGACCGGGGTGAATCCCGCGGCCGTGACCTTTTTTTCGGTCGCGTCGAGATCGTCGACCACCACGGCGATGTGATTCAATCCACCGACAGTGTGATAACTGTCCTTGGCGGGTTGTGCCGGCTCGCCGGGCGAATACAGCGCAAGATAGGCGCTGTCGCTGCCGACATGCACGCTGCGCCCGTTTTGTATCGCAGCCCCGGACCAGCGGATGTGCCAGCCAAACAGCCGGCACATCCAGGCTGCGGTTGCATCCGGATCGGCAACAGTGAAATTCGCATGTTCCAGTCTGGCGTTCATCGGGTTTCCTTTCGGGATTGATTTTCCCACGCTAATTTCTAAACCTCACTTGAGGTCAAGAGATATTACGAGGCGCGGCATGGTGACATCCCACGGGCTTTCCATCGGAGCCCTGGCCGAACGGACCGGGTTGGCGGTCTCGGCCATCCGGTACTACGAATCTCAGGGCCTGATCACGCCCTGGCGCAATGCCGGCGGGCAGCGCCGGTTCGCGCGGGCGGATATCCGACGGCTGAGTTTCGTCATGATCGCCCAGAAATTCGGGTTCTCGCTGTCCGAGATAAGTGACCTGTTGGCCCGGTTGCCGGGCCATCGCACCCCGACACCCGCCGACTGGCGCAGAATCAGCGCGCGCTTTCGCGACCGGCTGGACCGGCGGATCGAGACATTGCAGAAGCTGCGGGACAACCTGGATGGCTGCATCGGTTGCGGCTGCCTGTCGCTGCCCAGGTGCAAGCTGTACAACCCCGAGGATCGCGCCCGCCGCAAAGGCAGCGGTCCGCGCTATCTTATGGGGGATCGGCCCGAATGAGGTTCCGGAACGTGTTGTCATCGGCGATGCGGCGATATCGTTCTGACGTAGTGTTGCGATTGACGCAACGGCCTGCCAAAAGGTATCAGCCGCGAAACAAAATTGCGCGCCCGATGGCGCTGTTGATCCATTAGACAAGGAGAGCCCGGATGACCCAGATCGAACGCGAAGC
>NZ_JBHUQE010000022.1:0-48978 GCF_042687825.1 Sedimentitalea sediminis
CGCCATTCAGGATGTCGGCGCCGTTGCCGCCCCAGACCGTATCCGCGCCATGCACATCGTTCTGCCCGTGGTCATGGAACGTGTCATCGCCATCGCCCAGATAGATCTTGTCCCGGCCCCAGCCGCCCCAGACCTGATCGTCGCCATCGCCGCCATAGATCGTGTCATATTGCGTGCCGCCATAGATGCGGTCATCCCCGATGCCGCCCCGGATCACATCCGCCCCGGCATCGCCGTGCAATTCGTCCCGGCCACCGCCGCCATTCCGGATGTCGGCGCCATTGCCGCCCCCGACCGTATCCGCGCCCTGCACATCGTTCTGCCCGTGGTCATGGAACGTGTCCTCGCCATCGCCCCGATAGATCTTGTCCCGGCCCCAGCCGCCCCAGACCTGATCGTCGCCAGCGCCGCCATAGATCGTGTCGGATTGCGTGCCGCCATAGATGCGGGCATCCCCGATGCCGCCCCGGATCACATCCGCCCCGACACCGCCGTGCAATTCGTCCCGGCCACCGCCGCCATTCAGGATGTCGGCGCCGCCAAACCCGTGGATCACGTCATTGCCGTCGCGCCCGACGACATGGTCGGCCGTCGATCCCACCCGGGTCACCTCGAGCCGCAGGTTGCCCCAGGACTTGATGTCAAATTCCAGCGCCCGGGAGGAAACCGTCTTGCCGTCAAAATGCGTGATCGCCGCGGTGGCGCGCGGATCGGTACCGCCCGCGGCATTGTCCCAAAGCTCGGTGCCGGTCACGAAATACCGGGCCGGCAGGGACAGATCCGCAAAGGTCAGGGACACGTCCTGCTGGTCGGCACCGCTGCGTTCGGACACGAACAGGACGGTCCGGGCCGCATCCGCAAAACCATGAACGTCCAGCGCACCCTCCTGGCTCCAGTCCAGTACCGGGGTCAGCCCGGCCAGGCTTTCGGACATCAGCTTAAACATCTCGCCGGACAGGGTCGTCTCGTTGCCGTCCTTTGACACCAGGGTGATCGCCTGCGTGGTGTCAAAGGTCAGCGGCCAGGTATGGGCGGTCTGAATGCCGTTGGTGACCAGCTGAAAGAAATTCTCGACCAGCATCGACGCATGTTGCAGCCCCCGGTTCTGCTCGGCCCCCTTGGCATTGGTGTTCCATTCGGAAATGTGGAACAAAAGCGGCGCGTCCGAGACCTGCCGGTCCAGCGCATCCTCCAGCCGGTCGAATTGCGAAAAGAAGAATTCGTGGCTGGTATCGACGCCGGCAAAGCCCTCGCGCTGGTAATAATGCTGGACCAGACCGTCAATGACGCTGGCCGCGCCGGTCACCCCGTTGACCCCCTCGGCAATCTGAAAGACCTGGTTATAGGCGGTGCCCTGGCCCGGCACGGTCACCTTGACCCAATCCGCCGGCGGCGTGCCACCGTGGTTCTTCTGGACATAATCTTCGGTAAAGGGCCAGAGCATCCCGTGTTTCGTGCCGACATAAAGGGTGGTGTCGTTCTTGGGCGAAAACATCTGCGAGGCCGAGGAATGCGATTGCAGGATGATGTCGATATCCGGTTCGCCAAGCGCTTTCAGCTTGTCCTGCACGGCCACGGCCACGACCCCGGCCACCCGGCCATATTCGGTTGCGGTCATCTGGCCGCTGGCCCAGAATTCGTTTCCGATTTCAAAGCCGGTGATCTCGATGCCGTTCTTGCGCGCCTCGGCGACCGTCGTCTCGACAAGCTCCAGCAGGGTGTCAAGATAGGTCTGGCTGACCTCGCTGCGCTGCCCATAGGTACCCTTGATCATCGCCGCGCCGGCGATGTCCTCAAAGGCCATCCGCGTCGGCAGCACCATCGTGACGTTCATGTCCTTTTCACCGGCCACCCGGAAAAAGTCGTCCATCGGCACCAGGGTCTCGTCCGGATTGACATGCGAGACGCTGCGGTTCGGCGCCGCCATGTCAAACAGCAGTTCGGTGACCGCCCCCCCGGGATAGCGCAGGGTCGAGACACCGATCTCCTTGGTGATCGAACTCAGAACCGAGTCGGCCTTGGTGAACTCCTCGTCATATTTGGTGACCACGTTGGACCCGAAATGTTCCGGGGTCACCATGACCGGTTCGCTGAAAGAGCGCTGGTTCTTGACTGAATAGCTGTTCGAATTCTCCATTTCCGCGCCCACCGAATTCATCTGTTGGCGGCGATGAAACCGGAGCGGCGTGGTGAAACCGGGCAATCAATGTGGCATCTACCGGATAACTGCCGCGCATTTTCCCGACATTCGCCTTAAATCCTTTACAGCCGGGCGGGGCGGTGGCTTCCGCCGGATGGCCGGCATCCGGGGCAAGGTGCGCCGATCGGCCAGAAAACCGTATTATTTTCCTTGTTTTTCTTAGTCTTACACACACTGCCTCTGCGGTTTTGGTCGCGATAAACGCCCGACACATGGCGCGACCGGCCCGCTTCGGGGCGCGGCGGGCGGGGGCCGTGAATCGCCGCGCACCGCCCTGATCTGAACAGAGGGTAAAGGGCGCGCGCGCGCGCTTAAGCCGGCCTTGGTCCGGGCTGCGGCAGGGTGCGCCGGTTCCGTTCCAGCACAGGAGGTCCGGATGCCGGACAATTCGCCAATCCTCTCCCTGCCGTTCCTGATGCCCAGCCAGGCGCAGAAACATGTGACCCATAACGAGGCATTGCGGCGGCTGGATGTCGTGGTGCAACTGCGCGTCGCCGCCTTTGACGCGGTCACCCCGCCGGCCGATCCGGCCGAGGGCGAGGTGCATGCCCTGGGCGCCCAGCCCGAGGCGGCCTGGGCCGGGCAGGCGCATGCACTGGCGGCCTGGCTGGACGGAACCTGGCATTTCCTGCCGCCGCAGGAGGGCTGGCGCGCCTGGGGCCGCAGCGAACAGCAGCTGCGGATCTGGACCGGCAGCGCCTGGGTGCTGCCGGCGGCCGATATCGACAATCTGCAGTCGCTCGGCATCGGCACCGCCTCGGATGCCAGCAACCGGCTGGCGGTGCGCGCAGAGGCGACGCTGCTGACCCATGACGGCGACGGCCACCAGCTCAAGATCAACAAGGCGGCGGCCGGCGACACCGCCACGGTGCTGTTCCAGTCGGACTGGACCGGCCATGCCGAGATGGGCCTGGCCGGGGATACCGATTTCGTCCTCAAGGTCTCGGAGGATGGCACCAGCTGGACCGAGGCGCTGCGGCTGGACGCAGCCAGCGGCACCGCCGGCGGCACGGCGGTGCAGGCCGGACCCCGGGACGCCACGGCAGGCCGTCTGATGCGTGTCGGCGGCTTTGGCCTGGGGGCGACAGCGCCCACGGTGCTGGCGGATCTGGATGCCACCGACACGCCCACCGGGTTCTACCGGATGACCGCGGCCAGCCAGAACCGTCCCGTTGGCGCCGACACCGGGGTGGTCTGCATCCAGCGCCACGACGCCGGCGCCTTTCTGCAGCAGGTGACCCTGACATCGGGTATCTGCCTGCAGCGCTATCACGGCGGCGGCAGCTTTACCGCCTGGTCCACGCAATATGGCAGCGGCAACATTCTGGGGCCGGTCAGCCAGGCCGGCGGACAGCCCACCGGAGCGGTGATCGAACGCGGCAGCACCGCCGCCGGCGATTATCTGCGCCTGGCCGATGGCAGCCAGATCTGCACCCGGTCGATCCGGCTGACCCAGCAGAACCTGAACACCGCCTATGGCGGGCTGTTCCGTTCCAAGAACCTGCTGGCGGGCAATCTGGATCTGCCGGTCGCCTTCAGCGCCACCCCGGTCTTTAACGCGACGGTGCGGGTCGACAATTTCGCCACCATGTGCGCCTGGGGCGGCACCGGCAACGCCACCAGCCTGCCGCCGATCCTGTTCGGCGTGTCGCCGATTTCCCTGGGCAACCGCGACATCACCGTCGATATCGTCGCCACCGGCACCTGGGTCTGAGCGGCTCTAACTGCGGGAATAGACATCCTCGTAGCGGATGATGTCATCCTCGCCCAGATAGCTGCCGGTCTGCACCTCGATCAGAACCATCGGCACCTTGCCGGGGTTCTCCATCCGGTGCACCGCCCCGAGCGGGATATAGACCGACTGGTTTTCGCTGATCAGCCTGACCTCGTCGTCGACGGTGACCCTGGCGGTGCCTTCGACCACGATCCAGTGTTCCGAGCGGTGGTGATGGCTCTGCAGGCTCAGCGCCGCCCCGGGATGCACCACGATGCGCTTGACCTGGAACCGTTCGCCGATGACCAGGCTTTCGAACCAGCCCCAGGGGCGGTGGTCCTTGGGAAAGCTTTCGGCCTGTTTGGCCTGTTTCGCCTTCAGCGCCGCCACCGCCTGTTTCACGTCCTGGGCGCGGGCGGCATCGGCCACCAGCACCGCGTCGGGCATCGCCACGGTGATGATGTTCCTCAGGCCGATCCCGACCACCTCCAGCGCGTCATCCTCGCTGCGCAGCAGGGTGTCGTCGCAATCCAGCGCCGTGGCATTGCCCGCCGTCGCCACACCGCGTTCGTCCGGGCCGGTCTCGCGCCAGACCGCGTCCCAGCCGCCCAGATCGGACCAGCCGGCGGCAAAGGGCACGACGCTCAGATTGTCGGCCCGCTCCATCACCGCATAGTCGATGGAAATGTCATCCGCCTGGCCCCAGGGCTCGGGCGCCAGCCGCAGAAAGCCCAGATCCGGCTGGCCCTGATCGACCGCCGCCTGCACCGGTTCCACCAGATCCGGCGCATGGGCGCGGAAGGCCGCGAGGATGGTCTTGATCGAAAACAGGAAAATCCCGGCATTCCACAGATAGGTGCCCGCCGCCAGCATCTCGGCGGCGCGCGCCGCATCGGGTTTTTCCACGAATTGTTTCAGCGCCAGCGGCCGGGCGGCGAAATCGCCCGGATCCTCGGCCAGTTCCAGATAGCCATAGCCGGTTTCCGCATGGGTCGGCTTGATCCCGAAGGTGACCAGCTGCCCGGCCTCGGCCGCCGGCACCCCGGCCATCACCGCAGCGCGAAAGGCGGCCGCATCGGGCACCACATGGTCGCTGGGCGCCACCAGCATCAGCGCCGCCGGGTCGGTCTTTTCCAGCCACAGCGCGGCGGCCAGCACCGCGGGCGCGGTGTTGCGGCCCTCGGGTTCGATCAGGATCGCCGCCGGATCGACCCCGGCCGCGGCCAGCTGCTCGGTGACGATGAACCGGAAATCGGAATTGGTCAGCACCATGGGCGACGCAAATTCCGGCCCCGACAGGCGCGCCGCGCTGGCCTGAAACAACGTGCTGTCGCCGATCAGCGCGGCGAATTGCTTCGGATAGCTTTTGCGCGACAGCGGCCACAGCCGGGTGCCGGAACCGCCACACAGAAGAACGGGGGTGATCATGCGGATGGGCTCCTGCTATCCCTCAAGTTGCGCCCAACATATCCCCTGAACCCGCCCTGCGTTTCAAGCCGGTAAATCGGGCCCCGGATCTGTTGGCCTTTGCCGCGCGCGGACCTATAAGGACATCCCGCCCCGCGCCCCCAGACAAAGGCCCGACATGTCCCGGCTTCTATTCACCGTGAACCCCTGTTTTCCCCGGTCCGGCCACCGCTTTCTGCGCAGCATCTGCAAGGCCTATTTCGGCCCCGACATGGTGTTCCACTCGGATCGCCGGGCCAAGCGCCGCAACATCGAGAACCCGAATTACATCAAGGATCACGATTTCGGCCTGCTGAACGGCACCCCGGACCGGCCGATCACCCCCGAGGCGCAATATCTGGTGCAATACCGGCACCCGCTGGAAAGCGTGCAATCCTATTTCGAGTTCCGGGTGCATCACGGGCGCACCGAGGACGGGGCCGACAGCTGGGCCGAATTCCTGCCCTGGGCGCTGGATTACTGGAAAGCCTTTGTCAGCAAATGGTGCCTGGACAGCGACCGTCTGGCCGGCCACCGCCGGCTCGTGGTGCGTTATGGCGATCTCTATGCCGACACCCCGGGCAGCGCGCGCCGGGCCCTGACCTTTCTGACCGGCGGGCGCGAGGAAATCGATCCCGACCGGCTGAAACGGGCGGTGGCGCAGTTCAGCGGCGGCTTTGCCCGCTATGCCGAGGACCAGGCCCAGGGCAGCCAGCGCGAGAAAAAGGCCCGCGACATCCGCGATTTCCGCTATTTCGACGACTCGCTCTATCGGATCGAGGAAGACCTGGCCGAGGCCTATCTGCAGCCGCTGGGCCTGCCCCGGCTGGGGGCGGCACCCGCCGCCTGACGGAACTATTTTGCCCGCAGCGCCTCCGGGTCCTGCGCCAGGAACCAGGCATAGGTGTCGGCGATGCCCTGCTGCAGCCCGATGCCGGCGCGCCAGCCCAGCCGCGCCAGGCGGCTGACATCCATCAGCTTTCTGGGCGCGCCATCGGGTTTTGTCGCGTCAAAGACCAGCCGGCCGGCAAACCCCGTGACCCGCGCCACGGTCTCGGCCAGTTCGCGGATGGTGACATCGCTGCCCGACCCGACATTGATATGGCTCAGCATCGGCCGGGTCTCGCGCTGATAGGTCTCGTCATCCAGATCCATCACAAAGAGGCTGGCCGCCGCCATGTCGTCCACATGCAGGAACTCGCGCATCGGCTTGCCCGAGCCCCAGATCACCACCTCGTCGGCACCGTCCTGAACCGCCTGGTGAAAGCGCAGGATCAGCGCCGGCAGCACATGCGAATTCTCGGGATGGAAATTGTCGCCCGGCCCATAGAGGTTGGTCGGCATCACGCTGCGGTAATCGGTGCCGTATTGCCGGTTATAGCTTTCGCACAGCTTGATCCCGGCGATCTTGGCGATGGCATAGGGCTCGTTGGTGGGCTCCAGCGTGCCGGTCAGCAGCGCATCCTCGGCCATCGGCTGATCGGCCAGTTTCGGATAGATGCAGGAACTGCCCAGCTGCAGCAGTTTCGTGACCCCGGCGGCATAGGCCTGGTGGATGACGTTGCACTCGATCATCAGGTTTTCATAGATGAACTGCGCCGGATAGCTGTTATTGGCGACGATGCCGCCGACCCTGGCGGCGGCCAGGATCACCCGGTCGGGGCGCTCGGCGGCCATGAAACCGGCCACTGCGCGCTGATCGGTCAGATCCAGCTCGGCGCTGGTCCGGGTCAGCAGCGTGATGTCGGCACCGGCGGCCTGGCGGGCGGCCAGCTGACGGCAGATCGCCCCGCCGACCATGCCGCGATGTCCTGCAACGTATATCTTCATGACGGTCTCTTTCCGACGGCGCGTCTGGCTGTGGATCTGCGCCGCTGCCTACACCGGATCGGCCCCGGTCCGCAACGCCCGCCCCCCCGCGCACCGCGCCGATGCGGCCCCTGTCCAGACGGCGGGAAACGCTCTTGGCGGCGCCCGGGCGCTTCGCTACAAGGCGGCCATGAGCATCGAACAGCCCCCCCGGACCACACCGGCCTTTCCGGCCGAGAACGACAGACTGGCCGCCCTGGCCGGCCGCGATCCCATCGCCCATGCCGCCGCGCATCAGGAGCTGGGACCGCATGTCTGGCTGTCCAGCCAGGCCGAGGCCGGGACCGAGCTGAGCTTTGCCCCGGCCGGCGCAAGCGAGACCGGGTTCCTGCTGCGCATGGACACGGCGGGCCGGTCGCCCTGGGTGTCGCTGTCCTGGGCGATCGATGTCGAGACCCTGCGTCAGGGCCGCTATGTCGGGCTGATCTGCCAGGTGGTGTCGGACGGGTTCTTTGCCTTTCGCCCCTGCCTGCGGCTGTTGCAGGCGCAGGGCTTTCACGACCATTTCGCCCCCCAGCACATGGCCGCCTCCGGCGGCGCGCATCTGCTGCAGGGCCATGTCGAGATCCCGCAGGCGCAGCTGGATGACTGCCAGCGCGCCGAAATTCACCTGTTCTTTTCCGGCGATGCCTTTGCCGCCCGTTTCGAGCGGCTGGAAACCCTGCTGATGCGCTAAGCCGCCGGCGGGCGCTGCAGCAGATAGCCCAGCAGGGCCTGGCGCGCCGGTTCCGACAGCTGCGGCAGCGCTGCCGCCAGATCGCGCAGGAAATCCGCGCCGAACTTGCCGGGCGCGGGTGCGTCTTCCGCCTCGGGGCGGCGATAGACGATGCCGTACTGCTCTTGCAGAAACCGCATGTCCTCGGCGACCGCGTCCCAGGTGCGGATCCGGTCCTGCAGCGGCAAGAGACCGCCCTTGCTGCCCCGGAGTGCGAACAATACCGCGCGGTCCTCAGGCGTCAGCGCCACCCGCATCCGGCAATCCTGCAACTGGCCGGGGCCGGCACCGGTGCCCGGCAGATAGAGCGAGGACAGGAATTCGGTGACCTCGTCGGAAATCCCCTCATTGGTCATCTGCGGCGCGATCCCGCCGGGCGCCACCCCCAGGGTGCGCAGGAAATCCGCCACCAGCCCGCCGGGCGCGGCACAGGCGGTTTCGAAACTGCGAAACTGCACCGCCTCGGCGCCGAACACCGCCGCCCAATGGTCGTGGATCCGGCGATAGCGCCCGGCGGCATTGCGGATATGCACCGCCTTGCTGTCCTCCAGCCGCATGCCGTTTCCCTTGACGTTCTCCTGCATCGCGCTGGACACAAAGGCCACCGGATCGCGGGTATAGAGCAGCACCCGATAGGCCAGCCCGCCGGGCAGATCCGCGCCCAGCCCGTCCAGCCGCGCCCGCACCCGCGCGACCTCGGGCGGCTGAAAGGTACAGGCATCCTCGGCCGACAGCACCACCGTGCCGCCGTCAAAACGGCCCAGCACCTCGCCCAGACGCCGCAGATGCTGCCGCGCCTGCTGGCGGATCTCGACCGGACCCAGCCCCTGACGGCGGTTGGCATGATAGGTCGCGGCGCGGTCGGAAAAGGCGTTGATAAAGAATTGCGACTGGTTCACCGGCAGAAAGCCCGGAAACAACAGACCCCGGCGGCGCAACAGCCCGTGATTGTGTTTCAGCGTCGCCTGGATGCTGCTGGTACCGGTCTTGTGCAGACCGATATGCAGCACGACCGTTTTCGCCGGCGTCTGGATATCCGCCATGTCGTCCCTTCCGCTCTGCCACCACGGCGGTGGCCCGGGACAGGCTATAGGCGGCATTTTCACGCGATACAATCAACCCGCACCGGGATTTTCCGGCGCCGCGCGGGGCCGTCAAAGGGGGGAACGGAGGACGGAACCGGAGGCCCGCAGCGGGGAAATCCCCGGAGGAAATCGCCCCGCCCCCTTTCATTCGGGCCGGACAGGACGTAAACGCAGGCTCACTCGCCAAAGGCGGGTGTTGGCACGCGGGAACTTGCGCCCGGCCCCCGGGGGCCGGCGCAGCCGGAAAGGCGGACAGGCAATGGCAGAGTCAGAAACCGGTCTCACAGTGGTCACCTCGCTGAACCCCTTTGCCCGCAGCGCCGTGCAGCTGCGCTGTTTCCGCGCCTGGCAGGCCCTGGGCGCGCGGGTGCTGACCGCCAATACCGATGACGAGGCCGACCGGCTGCTGCAACTGGGGCTGCGCGACACCGACATCCTGCGCCTGGCGCCCGGCGACACCGGCCAGGCGATCCACGGCAAGCCGGTGCCGAACGTCGCCGCCGTGCTGCAGCATCTGGCGCAAACCCCCGGAACCGGGCCGGTGGCGCTGGTCAATTCCGATCTCTACCCGGCGATGCGCGACACCGGCGGCCTGACCTACTGGCTGGAACAGCGGCCCGCCGTCGCCCTGACGCGCGAGGAATGCGTCCTGCACGGCATGCACCGCTTTGCCGACCAGTCCCCCTATCGCGGCGGGCTGGATGCCTTTGTGCTGTCGCGCGCCGCCCTGCCCGGCCTGCTGGCGCTGCTGCAGGATTGCGCGGCGCGCCCGCGCATGTGTTTCGGCATTCCCGGCTGGGATTACGTGCTGGCCGCCGCCATCCTGACCCCCGCGATCGGCGGCAGCCTGGCCGATAGCGGCCTGCTGCTGCATGAAAGCCACCCGACCACCTATTCCAGCATGGATGAATTCGCCCATTACCTGGGCGACATGCAGCGCCTCGCCGGCCTGACCGAGACCGACCCCACCGCCGCCGCGGCCGCGTTTCACGCGGTGATCCAGCAGAGCTGCGAGCGCAATCTCGACGACAGCCGCCGCGTCCGCACCATCCAGTTCACCGCGCCGCGCCCGGAAACCGCGCCCGATGCCGCCGCCCGCGCCCTGGCGGCACGGCTGGCGCGGATCTGCCCGGCCCTGACCTGGACCACCCGGCCCTCGGCGGTGGCGCTGCTGGCAGCGCAGGCACTGGCCGGGGCGGATGTCGACCTGACCCGCGCCCGGGCGCTGTTCGAGATCGGCCCGGACCCGCATTACCGCTTTTACCAGCGCCTGCTGTCGATCCTGTTCTGCCTGGATTGTCAGGCCGCCGCCGGCATCGCCCCGGCGCTGGTCCCGCAGTACCCCCCCGAAAGCCTGCATGCGCGAATGGTCGAAGCGATCCGCACCGAACAGGCCGGCGATCCGTGGCGCCAGCGGCTGGAATTCGCCCTGCTGTTCGGCGCCGAACTGGTTTCCTATCGCATCTTCAACCCGCGCCTGTACAATTACCTGATACATTGCTGCGATACCGATGACGAACGCCGGCTGATGACCGAAATCCATGCCCATATCGAAAGGCTCCGCGATGCTGCCTGACCCGATCCGCCCCGCCTCCGTGCTGCCCTGGGAGGCCGGCCTGCAGATCGAGCCCGCCGATCCCGACCTGCCCGGCCTGTCCATCGTGATCCCGATCTACAATGCCGGCGCCTTCCTGGAAAAGACCCTGCGCAGCCTGTTGTGCCAGGATCTGACCGGGGTCGAGCTGATCCTGATGGATGGCGGCAGCACCGACGCCACGCCCGATATCGTCGCCCATTACCGCGACATGTTCGCCATCACCGTGATGGAAAAGGATGTCGGCCAGTCCGACGCGATCAACAAGGGGTTCGAACGCGCCAGCCAGCCGATCCTCTACTGGCTGAACGGCGACGACATCATCCTGCCCAATACGCTGGTGGCGGTGCGCCGCCTGTTCCGCGACAACCCGGACAGCCATGTGGTGGTCGGCGACGCCTATATGACCGAGATGGATTTCACCCCGATCAACCATTTCCGCTTTTCGCCGGAAAAGCTGACCCTGGCGCATCTGATGGACTACGCCGCGCATCACCTGATCCAGCCCAGCGTGTTCTTTACCCGCACGGCCTGGCAGACGGCGGGCCCGTGCAAGCTGTGGATGCATTACGCCATGGATGCCGACCTGTTTTTAGGCATGGCCGCGGCCTTCCGCTTTCTGCACCTGCCGATGGACATCGCCTATTCGGTCTATCACGAAGACTGCAAGACCCGTGGCAAACGCGCCGAATCGATCACCGAACTGGCGTTGGTCCAGGCCCGCCATGGCGGCTTTGACGAGGCCCGCAAGACGCTGGATATCCTGGTCGACCTGTTCAATCAGGCCGAGGCGGCCCAGACCCAACCGGCCCCCGTACCCCAACCGGCCCCCGTACCCCAACCGGCCCCCGCCCCCGCCGACGACACCGTCCTGCAACAGCAGCTGACGACGCTGCGCCGCAGCGTCGAAAAGAACAAGGCGCTGCTGCTGGATCTGGATATCGGAGCGACTTGATGGCCGATCCGTCCCCCGACACCGACGCCCAAACCGGCCCCCAATCTGGCCCCCAAACCGGCACCCGCATCGCGGTACTGTCCAGCGCCAGCGGCGGCGGCGGCGGCATCGCCGCACAGCGGCTGGCCACGGCGCTGTCCCGCCAGCCCGGCGTGACCGCCGATTTCCTGACCCGCGACCAGCTCGGCGACCTGCCCGCCGAGGTGGCACCGATGCGCTCGATGAGCAACCGGCGCCAGACCGACACCCATTTCACCGTGGAATATCCCGGCTATCGCCGCGACTGGCTGGTCGACCTGCTGGCCGGCTATGACATCGTCAACGTGCATTGGGCCAGCTACCTGCTCAGCCTGGCCGAGCTGGATGCCCTGGCCCGGCGCGGCGTGGCGATGCTGTTCCTGCTGCATGATTTCCACTATATCACCGGCGGCTGCCACTATCCGGCGGATTGCGAGAACCTGAGCCTGGGCTGTCACGACTGCCCGCAGGCCGACACCACCCTGTGCGACCCCCGCTTCATTCCCGTGAACCTGCGCCTCAAACGCGCCCTGTTCGCCCGCGCCAACGTGCATCTGGCCGCCCCCAGCCACCATCTGCGCGACCGGGCGGTGGCCAGCGGCATCGTGCCGGCGGCGCGCGCGCATGTGCTGCGCAACCCCTATCAGCCGCTGACCCCAAAAGCGGCGCGCCCGCGCGACGGTGTCACCCGCATCCTGCTGATCGCCGATTCCCTGACCGAGCGGCGCAAGGCCATGCCGCTGGCGCTGGACAGCCTGGCGGCCCTGCACCGCCGCCTGCGGGGCAGCCCCCACCGCGTCCATGTGGATGTGGTCGGCGCCGCCGATGATCCGGCGCTGCGCGACCGGCTGGCCGGCTGCGGGCTGGCGCACCGGCTGCATGGCCGCATCACCGACCACGCCAGGCTGGTCGATATCTTTGCCGCCAGCGACATCGTGCTCAGCTGCTCTTACGAGGACAACTGGCCCAATATACTGGTCGAGGCCGGGGCCTATGGCTGCGTGCCGGTGGTCGGCCCCGGCCATGGCTGCGAAGAATTCGTGACCACCTATGGCACCGGTGCCGTCGCGCCGGCCTATACGCCGGGGGCCTTTGCCGACACCCTGCGGCGCATGATCGCCACGCGGCAACACCGGGACAGGCCGGATACCGGGGTGCAGGCGCGCATCCGCGCCGATCATCAGGACGGGCAGATCGCGGCGCGGTTCCTGCGCATCGCCGCCACGATCGCGCGCCCGACCGACCCGGATCGCGGCCCGGATATGGCCCCTGCCCCCGAACAGAGCCTGAACAGGGACGCGCAGCCCGCCGCGCGGCAGCCGCAACCGGCCTGAACCGCCGCCGGACGGGCCTCAGACGCGTCCCGACCGGGGCGAAAACAGGCCCGGCCCCGGAATGGAAATCGAAATCAGGATCGGAACGGCGCCAAAACCGGCACCGGAACAAAGCCGGAATCAGGCTGCGTAGTTGAACCGCTGCAGCTCGTCCTCCAGCACCTTGCTGACCTTCTTGATCGTCGCCGGTTTCAGCTTGCGCCGGTGATCGCCCGGACGCACCTGGCGCTTGTGCTTGCCGACATCTTCCTTGCGCACGGTGAAATCGATGTCGCGCCCCAGGGCCTTGACCAGATCGTCGGTCAGCGGCTGGTCCAGAAATTCCGCGATCCGGTTCAGCCAGGCCGGGGTATCGGTCACCATCTCTTCGTAGGTCAGCACCAGAACGTCGTCATGGCGGTCGATGATCCGCTTGAGGATGCGCATGCGCCGGCGGTACTGCATCGCCCGCTTCAGCACGAAATCGTCGATCTCCATCTCCAGCAGCGCCGCCCGGCGCTGTTCGAACCGCTGGCGCTTTTCCGGATCCTCGGGCGGCTTGTGGCTGATCGCGAACGAGAAATAGGCCGAGGTCAGACAGTCACGCGGGTCGCGCAGCTGCACGATCGTCCGCAACTTGGGGATGATCTGCAAATCCTCGACATAGGGACCACGGGCCATGCCGTAATACCAGCCGGTCAGCTGCATCTTTTCCTGATAGGCCTGAAAGAACTCGCCCTCATCCAGCGGCGAAGCCTGCACCTGTTTGGCGATGTGATCGACCTGATAGCCCTTGGCCAGGGCGAATTGGGTCAGGATATTGTCGGTAATGGAACTGCCGGCCTTGTGCATCGACAAGGCCAACACGCTTTTCAAGTCCGGCATCTGCAACTCCCTGTGGCGTTTGCCCGCATGTTCCGCCGTATCTAACGGCGTTCTTTGGGCTTGGCCAGCCCCTGCACCGCGGCGCGCGTCACGGCGCCGGATCATAGCCCAAACGGGCGCATAGAGCCGCATATTGCGGCGATTGCGCCGCCTGTTCGGCCACCTCGGGCGGCACCGCGCGGCGCGGCCGCGCCGCAATCTTGCGCCCGGTCCGGCCGCTGCCGCCGGTCAGCGGCATCAGGTCCAGCAATTCCTCCTGCAGCCCGGCAAAAGGCAGTTCCAGGGTTGTGCACAGCGCTTCCAGCCGGGCCTCGGGATCGGCGACGAAATCCTCGTACCGGACCAGCTCGACCCCGGCATAGGCCGCGAGAAAGGCCAGATAGCGGCGGGCGTATTCCTCCAGCGTCGCCGGCGCGAAATGCACCCAGCCGTTGTGCCGCAGCGACAGCCAGGATTCCAGCGGGTGGCGCACCGTCACCACCGAGCGCACCGGATAGGCGCGCAGCAGCAGCCCCCGCAGGGTCGGATGGTCATGCGGCGCGGTGCCGTGGCAGAATTGCGAATGCGCATGGTCGCGCAGCACCAGCCGGCTGCCGCTGGCCCGGCAATGCGCCTGCAGCGGCGCCAGCGCGCCCAGAAACACCGCGCCGATCACCGGCTCGGGGATCTCGCGGGCGCTGTAGCGCAGGTGCCGGATCAGATCGGTGGGGGCGAAATGCAGCGGCATGCCATCGACCTGCGTCCGGCTGAACGGGTCGATCTCGCTGAGCAGGATGGTGTTGGGCTGCACCGCCAGATGCCGGGCGATCACCGTGCCGCCGGTGCAGGCGAAATGGTGCAGCGTGCGCAGCGGCTCGGCCTCGCGCCCGGCGACCGCCTCTGCCGCGGCACGGCACTGCTCGATCAGACGCGGCAGCGGATCCGCCAGGCGCGGCGTCAGCGCCGCCGGCCCGTCATGCTCGGCCAGCAGCGCCCGCGCCGCCTCGATACGCGCGCGCAAGGCCTGCGGATCGGCCGGATCGCTCATGAATCGCCCGTTTCCGCCGCCGTTTCCCGGCTCAGGCGCGGCTTGTCCGGCGCCGCGTCCAGCCGGCCCAGATGGTCCGATACATCGCCCAGCTGCAGCGCCAGCTGGCCCAACAGCGCATCCTGGCGGTCCCGTTCGGCATTCAGCGCCGCGTGCCGTGCCTGCAGATCCGCCAGATCCGCCGCCGCCAGCGTCTGCATCCGCAGCGCCAGCCGCAGATCCTCCTGCGCCGCCGCCGCCTGCGCGCGCAGGTCGGTCAGCTCGGTCTCCAGCGCTGCGATCCGCGCCTGATCCTGCGCCGTCCGGGTCTCGGCGGCAGCGCGCGCCGCGGCCTCCTCGGCGGTGCGGGCCTCCTGGGCCGCCAGGGCCCCGGCCCGGGCGGCCAGCTGCGCCTGCAATTCGACCAGCACCGCGTCGCGCTGAAACCGCAGCCGCGGCCAGTCCGGATCGTCCGCATCCTCGCGCGCCAGCAGGCGATAGCCCTGCCGCTGCAGCCGCGCGATCAGCTCGGGCGCGGCACTGCCGGGGCCATAGAACGGCTCGGCCCCCGCCACCAGCCGGATCACCGCGAACCGCGCCAGCGCCCCGGCGGCCTGCAGCCCGTCCAGCAGCCCGGCCACCGCCCCGGGCGCGTCGCAGCGCAGCACGTGGCCCGCGCCCTGCAGATCGGCCCGCGCCAGCAGATCGGCCGGCGACAGGGTGGCCACCTGCCGGCTGCCGACCGTGGCCAGCCCCGGCATCAGCCGCGACAGCGCTTCGGGCACGTCCAGCCCGGACAGGGCGGCGAAATTGCACCGGTGGAACGGCGCATTGCCGGTCTCGGGCGCCACCGCCGCGGCGATCAGCTGCACGCGGTCGCCCTGGTCGCGGATCTGCGCCCGCAGCTGCGGCATCCGGGCGGGATCGGGTTCGACCAGCACCACCCGCGCCGCCTGGGCGCACAGATCCGGCGCGTCACCGCAGCCGACATGCAGCATCACGGCACCGCTCATGCCGGTTTCGCCACAACCCGCCGGGCCCGGCGCAGCGGCGCGGTCACCCGCCACGAGGTCGAGGCGAACAGCGCGTCGATCTCGTGGCGGCTGTGGTTCAGCTCGGCCTGCAGCGCGCCGCGCGCCACCATCAGATCGCGATGCCCGTCCAGCAGCGCCGCGACCTGGCGCGCCTGTTCCGCCCGCACGGTGCTGAGATGCAGATGCGCCTGTTCCAGCTCGGCCCGCAGCGCCCGGATCTCGTCGGCGGCGGTCTGGCGCTCGGCCAGACGGTCGCGATACTCGCGCTCCAGCGCCTGCTGCGCCGTCCGCAGCTGCAGCTGCAGCAACTCGATTTCCTCGTCAAACAGGCTCTGCGCCTGTTGCAGGGCCTGATCCTGCGCCGCATTCGCCTGATCATCGTCGGCACGCGCATCGCGGTCCTGCCAGGCCGCGCTGACCGCGGCCAGCTGCGCCAGGCTGCCGGTACCGGCCCGCCGGGGCGACACCCCGCCGGCCTCAAGCTCGTCCGCCAGCTGCCGCAATTCCGGCAGCGCCAGGGCGGCCTGTGCGGCCAGCAGCCCGTGGATGTCCTCGGGCAAGGCCGGTTCCAGGGCCGGATCGGGCGCGGGCACCGGCCCGGCGGCACAATCCAGCCACTGCGCCAGCCGCTCGGCCAGCGCCTCGGGCGCGGCGGCAAAGGCATCGGCGTCGATCAGGAACAGCCGGCGCCGGCCGCGCCGCCACTGCGCCAGGATCGCCTGCGCCTGGCTCTGCCAGTCGGCGGTTGCCTGCTCTATCGGCACGCCGGCGCGCAGGGCGGCGGCGATCTGCCGGTCCGGCGCGGCGTAGATCAGCAGCGCCCGGCCCTCGGGCGGCAGCGCCTCGGGCGCGGCACATGTCTGCCAGTCGGTAACGTCGGGCAGCACCGCGTCCAGCCAGGCGCGGCACAGGCCGTCCCCCAGCCCGGACAGATCGACAAGGTTCAGCTGCATCATCCCGCGCTCCGCTGCGACCGGTATATCCTGTTCTCCGGCAAGGCCCATTCAGCCTTCCACCGAATGCGCCACCGTATAGCCGTGGCTGCGCAGCAGCGCGGTGCGCCGCGCCGCGTCCAGATCGCGGGACACCATCTCGGCGCACATCTGCTGCACGGTGATCTCGGGCACCCAGCCCAGCCGCGCCTTGGCCTTGGCCGGATCGCCCAGCAGGGTCTCGACCTCGGCGGGGCGGAAATAGCGCGGATCGATGCGCATGATCACATCGCCCGGCGCCAGCGCCGGGGCCATGTCGCCGGTCACCGCCTCGACCACCGCCACCTCGTCCACGCCGCGGCCTTGAAAGCGCAGGGTGATCCCCAGCTCGGCCGCCGACCAGAGGATGAACTGGCGCACCGAATACTGCACCCCGGTGGCGATGACGAAATCCTCGGGCGCCTCTTGCTGCAGCATCATCCACTGCATGCGCACATAGTCCTTGGCATGGCCCCAGTCGCGCAGCGCATCGATATTGCCCATATAGAGACAGGGTTCGAGGCCTTGCGCGATATTGGCCAGGCCGCGGGTGATCTTGCGGGTCACGAATGTTTCGCCGCGGCGCGGGCTCTCGTGATTGAACAGGATGCCGTTGCAGGCATACATGCCATAGGCCTCGCGATAGTTCACGGTGATCCAGTAGGCATACATCTTGGCCACCGCATAGGGGCTGCGCGGGTGGAACGGCGTGGTCTCGGTCTGCGGCGTCTCCTGCACCAGACCATAGAGTTCCGAGGTCGAGGCCTGATAGAACCGCGTGGTCTTCTCCAGCCCCAGAAAGCGGATCGCCTCAAGCAGGCGCAGCGTGCCGATGGCATCGACATCGGCGGTGTATTCCGGGCTTTCGAAACTGACCGCCACATGGCTCTGGGCACCCAGGTTATAGACCTCGCCGGGCTGCACCTGCCGCAGGATCCGGGTCAGGTTCGAGGTGTCGGACAGATCGCCGTAATGCAACTGGAACCGGGCGTGATCGACATGCGGATCCTCATAGATGTGATCGACCCGCTGGGTGTTGAAAGACGAGGCCCGGCGCTTGATGCCATGCACCTCATAGCCCTTTTCCAGCAGAAACTCCGCCAGATAGGACCCGTCCTGACCGGTGACCCCGGTAATCAATGCCGTCTTGCTCATGCTCACCTCGCGATTGTGCCCTGCGATAATATGCTTTGCCCCCCATCACAAGCCTTGCCCGGGGCCGCGGCCCGCACCGGGCTGCCCGCATCCAGCACCCGCTGCAGGGCCTGCAGCAGCGCGGTTTTCAGCCGCCGGCGTTCCGCCGCCAGCGCCCCGGCATCGGCAAACAGCGCCGCCAGCCGGACCTGCACGGCGTGATAAGCATCGAAAAACCCGCTATCGGCAAAGGGCGCGGCGGTGCGCGCGGCCGCCGCCTGCGGACTCAGACCGTAAAGGTTCAGCCAGGCCGGGGCCGGCAGGCCCAGCTCGTGCAGCCGGTGGCCGGGGCCGGCGACATATAACGGCCGCGCACCGCAGGCATAGGCATCAAACAGCTTTTCGGTCAGGTAATCGGGCAGATGGGTGTTCTCGACCGCCCCCAGGCTGCGGCAATGCCCGTCCAGCCGCATCAGCTTGTCAAAATGCCAGTTATTCACCTCGAACCGGCTGGCCCCGCCCTGCCAGCTCTGGCCCAGCCGCTCGACCACGCCGTCCCGGCAGGCCAGCGCCAGATCGGTGCGCCAGGAACACAGGCCGATCACGTCGCGCTCGGGCAGGCGGATGTCGAATTGCGGCCCCCGGCGGCGCTCGCACATGAATGTCACATCGGCGGCGCAATCGGCAAAGGCACGTTTCCAGTACCCGGCGCCGCGCGCGGCATTGCGGGCGAACCGCCAGCGATAGGCATTGATGAACCGGTTGTTGGTCAACAGGTAATAGGGCAGGCGCGCAAAGCGGAACACATCCGAGGTCAGATGGTTGATCTGCGTCACCGGCAGGGCGCCAAGGCCGGTGTCGATGACGAGCTGCGTTTCCAGCGGCCGGCGCAGACAGGTCGTGTCCCAGAACGGTTCCTCGGACAACAGCACCACCGGGCGCCGCCGCGCCCGCCAATCCGCGACCAGCGCGCGCGGCGCTTCCTGGATGTCGCGGCCGCGGGCGAACAGGTACAGATCGGCGCGGTCGGGCTGTGCCACCCGCTGGATGACATCGCCAAACAGCGGCGCCAGCGCGCGATAGGACAGCGGCGAGCGGTTGGCGTCGCGCCCGGTCATGAAGATCCTGATCATATGGTCCCTGCCCCGAAACGGCCCTGCCCGCCTGTTCAGAGCCTGTTTTAGGCGCTTTGCCGGCGATTGAAAACGCCCCCGCGGATCCCCCCGGACGGCGCAAGCCGCCTGCATCATGCGAGGGCCGGCGGCGCTCGGGGCTTTTCTTGGCCGCCGCCATCGGGCACCTAAGGGGCATCGCCCACCAGCCGGATACCCGAGCCCTTGCCCGATCCCCTGCCCGATGCCGTGCCAGCCCCCGTGCCAGCCCCCGTAACCAACACCCCGACCGACACCCCGACCGGTCCAGACCTGGTTCCAGACCTGGTTCCGGGCCTGAACCGGCTGCGCCACGGCCGCGCGGCCGGCGCGATCGCCGACCGGGTCGATCTTGCCCCCGGCCTGGCGCTGATCGCCGACCCGGCGCTGCGGGCCACGGGCCGCTGGCGCTCGCCCGCCGGGCGGCTGCTGGAGCTTGAGATCGAGACCGGCGGGCGCGGCGACTGGATGGCGCTGCATCTGGCGCTGGCAACGCCGGATCTGGCCCCGGCGGCGTTTTTCGGCTTTGCCTGCACCGGGCTGGCGCCGCAGATGCAGCTGATCCGGGCCTGCCTGCGCTCGGGGCGCGCCGATGGCGGCTTTGTCGACTGCTTTTTCGACCGCCACATCCTGACCGCGCCGGAACCGGCGGCGCATGTGGACGCGCTGCACCTGCCGACGCAGCCAGAGGTGCCCGAGGACGCCCCCTGGCGCGAATTGCTGCTGTTCCTGCCGCCCGAACCGGTGCGCTGGCACCTGCATGACCTGCGGGTGTTTGCGGCATGAGCGATGCGCTGCAGCTGACCGTCGCGATCCCGGTGCATGACGACCTGCCCTATCTGACGCGGCTGCTCGGGCGGCTGCACGGCCTGGGCTGCGTGGCGCATGTGGTGGTGGTCGATGACGGCTCGCCGGTGCCGCTGGACGCCCCGGCGCTCTGCGCCGCCTCGGGGCTGGCCCGCCGCCAGCTGACGCTGGTGCGCCATGACCGCCCGCAGGGGCCGGGGGTGGCGCGCAACCGGGCGCTGGCGCAGGTGCGCACCGGGCATCTGCTGTTTCTGGACGCGGACGATCTGCCCACCGCCGAACTGCCCGGGCTGCTGGCGGATCTGGCCGGGCAGCGCTTTGATTTCTGCATCTTCCAGCATCACGACAGCCGCAGCGCCGCCGAGGGGCGCTGGGGCCAGACCCGGCATGACCGGGCCCTGTGGCGCGCCGCCGGCACCGATATCGGCGCGCTCGGCCCGGTGACGCCCGAGGCGGCGGCACAGCTGATGCGCACCGCCAACTATCCCTGGAACAAGATCTACCGCACCGATTTTTTGCGCCGGCACCGCATCGCCTGTTCGCCGATCCCGGTGCACGAGGATATCGAACTGCACTGGCGCAGCTTTCTCTGCGCCGACCGGATCCTGGCCAGCGACCGGGTCGCGGTGATCCATTTCGTCGATGACGGCGGCAACCGGCTGACCAACCGGGCCGGGCCGGAACGGCTGCAGGTGTTCCAGCCGCTGGATGCGCTGGCCGCCGAGATCGCCGCGCGCGGCACCGACCCAATGCCGTTCCTGCTGTTCAGCCTGGAACTGCTGGACTGGATCCGCGGCAATCTGCGGCCCGAGTTGCAGCCCGACCTGACCCGGCGCGCCCGGGACTGGATGGCCCGGCACCTGAGCCCGGCGCAATCCGCCGCCCTGGACGCCGCCCGTCCCGGCCTGCGCGCCCGCCTCGCCCCTGCCCCGCCTGGCCCAGCCCCCTGATCCGGGCCGTTCAAGTGTAGAATCCGTTCCTGTTTTGACCCGCTCCCCTTTGTCGGACCAGCCGGCTGGAGATTTTCCGGGGGTTTGAACTCAGGGCGGCCTGCCCAGACCCGAGCCGTTTATCAGCGAGATCGGAGGTTCGTTCCCGATTGCCCTGTGGGGTCGTACCTCGTTGTCGTCTCTGCGCCAGTCCTCCATTTTTGTGCGGGCGGCCGTCGCGGTTCATTCACCTGCGTTACGACGAACTCCGCGGGCAGAACTGGCTCACCCTGCCGGACAAGGTTCCGCCTTCGAAATGGCCGAGTGCCCAGATCCAGGCGGCGATCGGCATCCCCTCGCACGATCTGCGGACACTCGCCGCGGACTACGTCCGGCGTCACGATCCGTCCGTCGCCGCTGATGTGATCGCCCCCACCTGGGCCACAAGACGCGGGAGGCCGGTGAGGCCTATCGCGCCGAGACAGAAAGCGAGACGGGTCGCGAAACGAACGACCGAAAACGCCATGGGCTTTCCGCACCAACCTCGCTGGCCGGCTCTTTCCGGTGAGAACCGGCCGCCGGGGTCGGTGAAACAGAGGAAAACAACATGGACCAAATGGAACCAACACCCCCTTCGCAATCACGCGTGAGGTCGTTCTCAAGGGCGCCGGCACTGATAAGTTCGCCGCCCGGCTCTATCCCTGCTGAGCGGGATCCGCCCGCCCGGATCCGCTGAACATGCCGCCGGACCGGGGCCGCCACCCTGCCCGACCAAAGGAAGGCAGTCGGGCGTCTTGACGCTGCCGCCCGGGTGCAGAGCTAACAAGAGAAGACCCCCATGACCTATCACCGGAAAATCGACCCGGAGTCCGTGTTCGATCCCAATGCCGACCTTAAAAGGGTCTGCCGGTTTCTCGACGAACACGGATCCGCGCTCGCAAATGCGGCCCATAACCGAAACCAATCTCGATGACCTGGCCGCGGATGCCGTGCGGTTCGGTCGCGAGGTGGCGCACAAGGCCCGCGCCCTGCGCCTCGGCGGCAGTGCTGGCGAGGTCGCCTTTGTCGCGCGCTGTCTCGCGCGGCCTGGTGATCACCAGCCCTTCGTTAAGGCCGACGAGGGAGGTCTCGCGGCCATCGGCGAGATCCTCGACAAGGACATCGCGCGCGGACCTCACGGCCTTTGCCGTGGGTTTCACGACGGGTCGGCTGCACCGGGCGCCCGGTTGCGCGGGGTCGGAACGATGTTGCCCCCGGCGCCGGGGCCGGCCCTCAGAGCGGGGCGGTGAAAAAGGCCGGCGGGCGGGTGCCGGCGGCGACATGGCTCTGAAAGCGCCGCGCCGCGTCCAGCGCCTCGCGGATGGTCACGTCCATGTCGAGATAGCGATAGGTGCCCAGCCGACCGACAAAGCTGACCCCTTCGGTGGCCTCGGCCTGCGCCACGTAGTCGCCCAGCAGCGCCTTTTCCGCCACCTGCCGGATCGGGTAATAGGGGATGTCCTCGGGCGCGCAGGCGCGCGAGAATTCGCGGTAACAGACCGAGCCGGCATGCTCTTCCCAGGGGGCGAAATGCTTGTGTTCGGTGATGCGCGTATAGGGCACGCTTTCCTCGCCATAGTTCATCACCGCACAGCCCTGGTAATCGCCGTCATAGGTGAACCGTTCGAAATCCAGCGTGCGATAACCCAGCCGCCCGAGATCATAGTCAAACCAGCCATCCAGCGGCCCGGAATAGAACACATGGTCGTAATCGCCGGCCTGGGAACGGTCGAAAACCGTCTCTAACCGCACCGTCAGGCCCGGATGATCGAGAATGCGTTCGATCATCGCCGTATAGCCCTGCTCGGGCATGCCCTGGAACTTGTGAAAGAAATAATTGTCGTCGTAATTGAACCGCACCGGCAGGCGTTTCAGGATGCTGGCGGGCAGCGCGCTGGGATGGCAGCCCCACTGCTTTTGCGTATAGCCCTTGAAAAACGCCTCGTAGAGATCGCGCCCGACAAAGCGCATCGCCTGTTCCTCGAATGTCTGCGGATCGGCGATAGAGGTGTCGGCCTGCTCTTCGGCGATAAAGGCGCGCGCCTCGTCCGGGCGCAGGGTCTTGCCAAAGAACTGGTTGATCGTGTGCAGGTTCACCGGCAGCGAATAGACCGCGCCGCCGGTGGTCGCCTTGACCCGGTTCTTGTAGGGTTTGAACGTGGTGAATCCGTTGACGTAGTCCCAAACCTCTTCGTCATCGGTGTGAAAGATATGCGGGCCATAGACATGCACCATCACCCCGGTCTCGGGGTCGCGCCGGGTGTGGCAATTGCCGCCCACATGATCGCGGCTGTCCACCACCGTGACCGTATGCCCGGCCTCGGCCAGATGCCGCCCGATCACTGCCCCGGAAAGCCCGGCGCCGACACAGAGTATGTTCATGCTGTCTTTTTCCTTTTCTGCCCGGGCGCGGCGGCCGGGCCGGTCTGGTTCTGCTGGTCCTGGATGATGGCGCTGATCAGCGGCCAGACATAGTCGCGCATCAGGGTGTCGCTGTCCTCGGGCAGGGCCCGCGCCGCCAGCGGCATATCGGGGCCCGGCAGCGGTTCCAGAAACAGCGCGTCGCGCCCGAAATAGCGCTGCGCCAGGGCCCGGTTGCCGGGCGCGTATTCCGCCATCAGCTCGACCCTTTCGGCATGCGGGATCATCAGCTCGGTCTGCCGCCGGCCGCCGGTCAGCGCCCGGTCCACCGCGGCACAGGCCAGGTTCAGCCGCTCGCGATAGGGCTCCTTGGCCTCGTGCAGCGGCAGGCGGCGCATGAATTCCGAGATCCGCGGCGAATAGCTGGCATTGACATGCGCCGGCGCGCCGAACCCGGTCCGGTCGGTCAGCCCGATACTGTCGCAGAACATCTCGATCGGGCCGCTGGCCATCTGCTGCTTTTCATACAGGTTCAGGATCACGTTCTCGCGCCCGAACAGCTTTTCCAGATGGCGCACATAGCCATCGTACCGGATCCAGTGAAAGGCGTCGCGCATCTCAAGGAAATCGTCGAACCGGCAATGGCTCAGCTTGCTGTCCCACTGCCATTTCACGTTCTGCAGATACCAGCTTTCCAGCCAGATATCCTGGCGCCGCAGGGTGAACACCACCTTGACGTCGAACCCGTCGCGGAACCGCGCCAGCGCGCCCAGATCGCGGCGCATGCAGATATCCTCGTCGCTCAGCACGATCGCGCGGATCGGGTGTTTCTTGTCGTCGGCGCGCGCGGTCAGGGTCTCGGTCATGGCCGCGACCCGGCCGGGATCGGCAAACAGCCGGTTCATCTGGGCCAGATGCCGGCGCACGCCGAACGGATAGAGAAACCCCTGGCGCATCATCGGCTGAACGTTCTGATACAGATAGGCCTGCAGGGCCGATGTCGCGGTGCGATGGGCCCCGATATGAATGAAAAGCTGTCGTTTCACGTCTGTCACCGGTTGCGAAAGGCTCGGGCGCTGCTTACCCCCGATCCCCGGGGGAGTTCAAAGCAAAAGAATCCCCTTTTTGGCGAAGATCAGGCGGATTGCCGCGCCGCCGCCGGGTTTTGGGCCGGATTCTGGGCCGGTTTCTGGGCCGGATTATCGGTCGGTTCCGGGGCCGAATCCAACGCCGGATCCGGGGCCGGTGCCGGATCGGTCAGATGCAGCTTGGCGCGCCAATAGGGCTCGGCGGTCAGGCGGTCATAACCCGCCCGCCAGTCGTCGCGCAGCCGGTCATAGTCGCGCAGGAAACGCCGCGCCAGCCCGGCAAAACGCCGGCTTTCCCGCAGCAGCCGGCGCTTGGAATGGCGCACCGTATAGGCCTGGCGCCGGTTGCCGCTGAGATAGGTGATCTCGGCCGCGCCCCAGCTCAGGCCGATGCTGCCGCGATCCTCGGCGCGCAGCACGATGCGGCGGCCATAGCGGGAATAGAACGGCAGCAGATGGCCGTTCAGGGTGATCTTCATGCCCAGCCGCGCCAGCCAGTTCAGCGGCTTGCGCCGCGGCGGCAAATCGGCCAGATGCGGCGGCGCCGGCGCCCAGGCCTCGTCCACGGTCAGCGCCTTGATGTCGGCCCGGCGCTGCGCCATGTCGGCATGCGCGTCAAAGAAATCCGGCCCCTGCATCACATCCGCCAGCGCCAGGTTGATCGCCGCCAGGGTCTCGTAATGCATCCGCGGCAGGTTGCGCAGAAAGAACCAGACCGCGATCTTCAGGGTGCGCAGCGCGCCCACGTCCAGCGCCGGCAGGCTGAGGTGATGCGCCATGTGGCTGCGCAGATCCAGATACCAGGTCAGCGGGCTTTCCTTGTCGGTGAAACTGTCCTGAAAGGACACCACCCCGTTCAGCCGCACGATGTTGAAATCATGCACCAGCGAGAAACTGACATCGTCGCCGCGCACGAAGAACGGGAACGGCATATGCTGCACCCGGTCCACCGGAAAGGCGAAATACCACCAGCCGCCATACAGGGTCGGCGGCGCCGGCCGGCTGGTGGCGAATTCCATGGCAAAGGTCTCGCCGGTGTCGCGCAGATCGGTGCCCATGAACAGCGGCCGGCAGCGGCCGTGAAACAGCGCGCCGTTCTCCCAGATCGACCAGCGGTGCTGGGCGGTGATCATCGCGCCGGCAATCGCGGTGGCCGGGTCGGTGGCATAGGCCAGGAACATCCAGCTGCGGTCCAGGCTGGCCATGTGCACCGAGGCGTCGTCATCCATGAACAGGCAATGGCTGGCGCCGCGGTCGCGCGCCGCCAGCAGGCCGCGGGCAAAGCCGCCGGCGCCGCCCAGATTCTCGTTGCCGATCAGCGACACCTCCGGGGTTTCGGCGATCTCGGCGCTGCGGCCATTGTCGGTGACGATCAGGTGCACATGATCGGCCAGAACGCTGTCGGCCAGATGCGCCCGGAACCGCGCCACCGTGCGCTGCACCGCGGCCTCGCGGCGAAAGGTGGTGATCGCGATCGCCAGTTCGGGCACCCGGCGCGGCGCATCCCGGGTCTGCCAGGACAGGTCGCACAGCCGGCCCGGCTGCAAGGCCCGGATTTCGCAGAACAGCACGCCCTCGCCGCTTTCCGCCGCATCGCCGATCACCGCGATGGCGGCGGCCATGTCCAGCCGCAGCGGCGCCGCCCCGGACAGGGTGACGATCTCGCTGACCAGCCGGTCCCACGAGCGGTGCGGCAGCGCCAGGAACACCGTCACCTCGAACATGCCCTGCCCCGCCAGCACCAAATGCAGATCGCTCAGCGCGCAATGGCGGTGCCATTTGCCCAGGTTGAACAGGTTGAACCAGGTGTCGAATCCGGCGGTCCCGCCGGGTTCGAACCGGATTTCGCGGCCGCTGTCGGACGCCCCCACCGGGCCGCGCAGGCGCATGTAGAGATCGCGTTCGGTGCAGATGCCCTGTTCCGGCCAGATCAGACCCTGCAGGGTGGTGAACCCGTCCGGGCCGGTCCCGACAGCCGCTGCAATCGCCGATGCGTCCCGTGTCCCGGTTTCCGCCTGATCCGTCATCTCCGCAGCTCCCCTGGCCCGCCTGCGCCACTCCTTACTGGAGCCGGCCCGGCAAGTTCAACCGGCGATCGCCGCGCGCGCCGCCGCCTCAGCCCAGGATTCCGCGATGCACCGCGATCGCCTCTTCGAGATCGTCGAAATACTGCATCTGGCCGTTTTCCAGCACGATGCCGGAATCGCAAAAGGCGCGCAGATCGCGCATGCTGTGGCTGACCATGATGGCGCTGGAATATTTCATCCGCTCGGAAAACACCGCCCGGCTCTTGCGCTTGAACAGCGCGTCGCCGACGGCGGTGACCTCGTCCACCAGATAGGTGTCGAAATGGATGCCCATCGAGGCGCCGAAGGTCAGCCGCGATTTCATCCCCGAGGAATAGCTGCGCACCGGCATGTGAAAGGAACTGCCCAGCTCGGCGAAATCCTCGACGAAATCCATCAGTTCGCGCGTGTCCACGCCATAGATGCGGGCGATGAACCGCACGTTCTGCGCGCCGGTCAACTCGCCGTGAAAGCTGCCGCCGAACCCCACCGGCCAGGAAATCGTGCCGTCGCTGACGATGCGACCGCTGTCGGGACGCATGGTGCCGGCGATGATCCGCAGCAGGGTCGATTTGCCCGCGCCGTTGCGCCCCAGCAGCGCCAGCGACCGGCCCGTGGGCAGGGTCAGGGTCAGGTTGTCGACCACCACCTTGCGCTCGCCGCGGATGCGAAAGCTTTTCGTCAGGTTCTCGAAACGGATCACCGGCGATTTCTCCGAAATCGCCGGGGGGCGGCAGGGCATTTGCAGCGCAAATGTCCCGAGAGCCCCACCGTGGGATCATCTGCCCTGCCCCGAGAACCCCAGCCTGGACCGCAAGCCCCCTGCCCCATCGCCCCTAACTCCGGTCGCGGATCGAGTAATAGACCAGCGCCAGGATCGACCAGGTCAGGACCAGGAACAGGGCCGCCAGCGCCGCCAGCACCGCGCGCCGGGGATATTCCGCCTCGCTGGCCAGGGTCGGCTTGATATAGGTCGCCAGATAGCGGCTCTGGCGGGCGGCGTCGTCGCGCGCCACCTCCAGCGCGGTCAGCGCCGCGCGATAGGTTTCCTCGGCATATTCGCGATCCACGGTCAGGCTTTCGAATTCCGAGATCAGCGTCGGATAATCCTCGCCCACCGCCCCGGTATCGGTGTTGTCGCTGGCAAAGGTCTGGCGTTCGATCTCGATGCGGTCGCGGATCACGTCGATGCGGCCCTGCGCCTTGGTCAGGCGCGGGTCCTGGGCCGGGGTGGTGCCGCGCAGCAGGTCGTATTCGATCAGCGCCTCGGCCAGTTGCTGCTGCAGGTTGTTCATCACCCCCATGCGGCCCTGGATATCGGCCTCGGGGTCGACGATCTTGGTGCGGGTGCGGAACCGGGTCAGCGCCTCGCGCGCGTCCTTGAGCCGGACCAGCGCCTCTTGCAGATCGGCACGGGCATAGCCCATCGCATCCTCGCGCGCCTGGTTGTTCAGCGCGTTGATCCGGTCCTGGCTTTCGCGCACGATCTCGTTCGCGATCGCGCGGGCGGTCTCGGCGTCAAGGGCCAGCACCTGTATCTCGATCAGCCCGGTGCCGGAATCATAGGAAATGCCGACCACCCGGTGCCAGTACCAGACCAGGTCCTCGATCGTCGCCTCGGGCCACAGGGCAAAGGCCCAGTCCCGCGGCCAGTTCTGCGCGTAATGGCGGCGCAGATCGATGCGGGCATCCACCACCTCGACCATTTCCTGGCTCTGGATGAATTCATACAGGATGTCGCTGTCGCTGGCGGTCGAGCCGCCCGAGAACTGCGCCAGCCCGCCCAGCAATTCGGTGGCGCCGCCGCTTTCCTGGCTGCGCACGGTGAAACCGGCGGTCGAGGCATACTGGTCGCTGGCAAGGACCCAGAGATAGAGGATCGCCGCCGCCAGCGGCAGCAGCACCATCAGCGCGAAACTGACCAGCAGCCCCCAGTGGCGCCGCCGCATCCGGGCCGGCCCGGCGATCGGCTGCACCTGCACGACAGCGGGTTTGACGGCGGGTTTTGCCGGCTTGCCCGGCCCCCCGGGTTTGCCGCCCCCGCCCGTTTTACCGACCCCGCCCGTTTTGCCCGGCCCGGCCAGCTTGCCGGGTCCGCCCGGTTTCGCGCCGCCATCCGGTTTTTTGGGGCCGCCCGCCGGCTTGCCGCCGGCGGCTTTGCCCCCCGGTCCGGCCTGATTTCCGGCCTGATTTCCGGCCTGGTTTCTGACCGGGGCCGCCGGCGCGTCGGTTTTCTGGTTCATGCCGTCCATCCCGGTGCAAAGCCGTTTGAATCCGTCCCGGATTTCTTACATAGTCGGGGCCACAAACACCAGTCTCAGAACGCTTTTTCATGTCCCTGCTTCCGCCCCTGACACCGCCGTCGCCGCCCGTCGTGGGGCCGGCCGCGCCGCGCCGGATGGCCGCCGCGCGGGTGATCCTGGCGCTGATCCTGCGCGAGATGTCGACCCGCTATGGCCGCACCCCGGGCGGCTATGTCTGGGGCATTCTGGAACCGCTGGCGGCGATCCTGTTTCTCAGCGTCGGCTTTTCGCTGGTCATGCGCAGCCCGTCGCTGGGCACCAGTTTCCTGCTGTTCTATGCCACCGGCTATCTGCCGTTCAATCTGTACCAGACCCTGTCGGGCATGATCGGCGCCGCGATCCGCTTTTCCAAGCCGCTGCTGAAATACCCCGCCGTCACCTGGCTGGACGCGGTGCTGGCGCGGTTCCTGCTGAACAGCCTGACCGGCATTCTGGTCACCATCATCCTGCTGACCGGCATCCTGGCGGTGATCGACAGCCGCGCCACGCTGGACCTGCCGCCAATGGTGCTGGCGATGGCGCTGGCGATGGCGCTGGGTCTGGGGGTCGGCACGGTGAACTGCGCGATCAGCGGGCTGTTCCCGATCTGGGAGCTGATCTGGTCGATCCTGACCCGGCCGCTGTTCATCGCCTCGGGGATCTTCTTTCTGTATGACAACATGCCGCCGATGGCGCAGGATCTGCTGTGGTTCAACCCGCTGATCCACATCGTCGGGCTGATGCGCACCGGGTTCTATCCGACCTATTCCGCCGGCTATGTCGACGTGGTCTATGTGCTGGGGCTCAGCCTCGGGCTTCTGGCGATGGGGCTTTTGCTGCTGGGGCGCTATCATCGCGATATCCTGAACCGGTAGGCACAGCCGCCCCGGCCAGCGCCAGGATCCGCGCGTGATCCACCCCGGTGCGGCCGCGCAGCCCGTCGCCCACCGCCCGGCCCAGCAGCCGCAGGAACACCGCCCGGTCGCCGCCGTGATGGCGGATCTTGGACAGCCATTTGGGCAGCACCACCAACAGCGCCGGCCAGAACAGCCAGCCCGCCGCCAGCCGGTACAGCAACAACAGGTTGCGGTGATAGTAATAGACCTTCCACAGCGGCCGGAACCGGCCGCGCTGGCCGTGAAAGGTGGAACAGTCATGTTCGAACCGCAGCGCCGGTTCAAAGCCGATCCGCCCGCCCGCCTTGCTGAGCGCCAGGGTGAACAGCCCGTCATCGCCATAGACGAACAGCTTGCCGTCGGGATAGCCGATGCGCGCGATCGCCGCGCGCGACACGAACAGCCCGACAAAGCTGGCCACGTCCACCGCCATGCCCGGCCCGGCGTAATCGTCCGGGGTCACGTGAAAGCCGCTGCGGCCGCCGCCGAACGCGGTGCGGCGGAACTCGCGCCAGTGCCAGAACGGGTTGCGCGACGGGCGGTTCATCTCGCAGATCTCGCCATCGGGGAAATAGACCGCGGCGGCCACCGCCTCCCAGCCGCGCGCCGGCAGGGCGTGAAACGCCGCCAGGGCGCCGGGCAGGGGACGGGCGTCGTCATCCATCACCACCATCCAGTCCGGATCGAACCGCGCGCTGGCCTGGCGCATGCCGGTTTCAAAACCGCCGGCGCCGCCCAGGTTGCGGGTCTGGCTGAGCACATGCAGGCGGGGATCGTCGCAACCGGCCAGCCAGGCGCCGGTACCGTCGGTGCTGGCATTGTCGACCACCAGCACCGCATCCAGATCGGTTGCCGGTTCCGCCAGCAGCCGGCGGACCGTCTCGCGCAGCTTGTCCAGGCGGTTATAGGTCACCACCACGGCCACCAGACGGCAGCGGTCCTGTTCCTGCATTGCGCTCACGTCCTGCCCCCGATCCTGTGCCCTGCGGCTAATCCACAAATTCCGCCCCGGAGTCAAACCCGCGCGTTACCCCCCGCTGCCCCGTCCGTCGGCACGTCCTCTGCCGGGGCTTTACGGATTCGGGATGTTTCGCGCAAGGTCATATCGTTTGTTTTCAATGGTTTGCAGAAATTTGTTTCGCGCGCGAAACATTCTGGTTTTCTTATGTTTCGCGGGTCAACGGGTTTTCAGCCAATCCTGCAGCGCCGCGAACAGCGCCGCATCGACGCCGCCACCGGTCAGTTCGATCCGCTGTGCCGCCGCATCCAGCCGCGCGGTGACCCGGGTCTCTTGCAGCCGGTCGGCCACCGATCCGGCATCCAGCCCGGTCAGGCGCGGCCGTGCTGCATCGCGGGCCGGGGCTGTTGCCGGGGCAGGGTTGGGGGCGGGGGACGGGTCGGTGGCAGGAGACGGGTTGGCGGCGGCCGAGGCCGCCTGATCCCGGTCGCGCAGCGCCGCCGCCAGCAGCGCCAGTTCCGCCTCGGCGCTGTCGGGTTCCTGCTGGCGCAGCCGCAGCCTGAGCGCCGTGGCGAACCGGTGATCGTCCTGCAGCGCCTTGGCCAGCGCCAGGCCCAGCTTTTCCGGGATCGCCGCGGGAAAGCGCAACAGCCCGTCCAGCGGCTCGACCAGGGTCAGGAAACTGCCGATTTTCGAGCGCCGCGAACGGCTGACCGAGCCAAACAGGCCGCGCAGGGCGGCACGCGGCGTCGGATAGACCCCCTCATGCACCGAGCGCAGCGCGATGCGGCCCTTTTCATAGAGGCTGAGCCCGGCGCGGATCTCGTTTTCCTCGACCATCGCCACATAGGCGGCCTGGGCATCCGCCGGGGTGATCAGCCGCGCCTCTACCGTGGCGAACCGGTCCTCGCCGGTGCGCGCCTGCAGCCGGCGCAGCGCGCTCAGCCGGCGCCAGCCCGAGATCAGCCCATAGGCGGCACCGCCCTTGCCCGGCTTGTCCGCGGGCAGGGCCACCACCTCGATCGGGCTTTGCTGGCCGCGGGCCTGCAACGAAGCTTCCAGTGCTGCCATCTCGTCGGCATCCTGCACCATGCGGTCGCGCACCAGATGCGTCTCGTCGATCGCCGCCAGCGGCAGGGTCTCGATCAGCCGCCCCTGGGCGCGGGCCGTGCGCAGGGTTTCGGACAGCTCGCCCAGGGCGGCATTGGCGCTGGCCTCGCCGGCCACCTGCGCGATCGGGGCGATCGGTGCCGCACCGGGCGCGGCGCGCGCCGGCTCGGCCTGCAGAAACCCGGGCTGGGCCGGGGTCAGTCGCTTGCGTTTGGCCATGATGTCTCCTCTCCCTGCTGCGGCTGCCGGTCGCCGGTCACTGCACCGGCTCGGCGGTGCGGGCCTGTTCCTCGCGCCGCCAGATGCCGATCAGCAGCCGCTTGAAGGCGGCATAGGTGGCATCGAACGTCTCGCGCCCGCGGGCATAGGTCTCGCGGTTGAAATCGCGGTAATCGGCCTCGTAGATACCGGCCACCTGTTCGCCGGCCTGTCCGATCAGGGCGGTAAAATCCTGCCGGTGCGGGCTGAGGGTCTGGCCCAGATAGGCCTGCATCAGGGCCGACAGTTCGCCCTGCTGGGCGCCGTCATAGCGGGTAATCACCGCCCGCACCGCGTCCCATTCGAACGCCGTCTCGGGCCGGCCCAGGGCGCGGGCGGCGGTGTTCTCGCCCTCTTCGATGCTGGCAAACGTGGAATGCAGCATGTCAAAGAACCGCCCGGTGCTGTCGAATTCCAGGAACGAGGCCCCCAGCGGCACCAGCAGGATGTCGGCCGCCGCCAGCCCGTTGATGGTCAGATAGCCCAGGGCCGGGGGGGTGTCGATGAACACCAGATCGTAATCGTCCAGCACCCCGTCGGCCGCCAGCCGGTCGGTCAGCGCGTCCCACAGTTTCCAGCCGCGCGCCGCCATCCGCCAGACCGGGATCTGGAACTCGGCCCAATAGAGGTTCAGCTGGGCGCCGATCAGGTCGATATTGGGCCAGTGGGTCGGCTGGATCACGTCCCGGGCGGTCATCTCCATCGCCGTGCCCAGCGTGTCGTCCAGCGGCAGCGGTGCTGCCCCCCGGTCCAGCCGGCGCTGGTTTTCGGTGCGCAGATATTCGCCGTAATGGCGTGCCAGCAGCGGAAAGGCGGTGTGCCATTCATCCTCGACCTGGCCGCCAAAGATCGAGGTCATGCTGCCCTGGCTGTCCAGATCGAGGACCAGCACGCGATAGCCGTCCAGGGCGGCGGACATGGCCAGATGCGCCGCGGTGCTGGTCTTGCCGACACCGCCCTTGAAATTCGCCACCGCCACCAGCTTGGCCGGCAGACCCGGCGGCCGGTAGGGCAGGTAGTTCTTGGCCTTCGAGCCCTGCGCGCCGAAAAAGCCGCGCAGGCGCAGCACCTCGTCCAGCGTGAACCATTTGGCGCCGCCCTCGGTTTCGCTCTGGCCCTGCGGCAGATCCGGATTGGCTTTCAGCACCCGCCGGAAATGCGCCTGCGCCACCGGGATCAGATAGCGGGTGATTTCCCAGGTCGAGAACAGGCGCAGGCGTTTCTGCCCGGCCTCGTTCAGCCCGCGGCTGGCCAGATCCGCCCGGCCCTGGGCACAGGCCGCAGCGATGGCGGCAAAACCCGCCGTATCGGTGGGGGCGGCCAGATCGGCCAGGGCCGCATCGGGATCGATGTTGAAATAGGGCGGCAGCCCGGATCCGGACCGTGTACCGTCTTTTGCCATGAATTCTGCTCGATGTGCTGTGTTTTTGTCAGAATACCACGAAACGCATGACATGAAAGAAAAACCGTCACAAGCCGGGTGTTTTCTCAGGAAAATCAGGGCCTGGCCGGCCAGTGCCGGGGGCGTCCGCAGGAGGATGGATTTTTTTTGCGGTGTTAGAATCGTGTTATCTTAGTGTTACGGGGTTTTTCGGGATCGGGTAAAGCCGTGCGGACAAAGGGTTTTCGGCGGCTTTTTTTGAACCAGGCGATTCCGAACCCCCGAAAGACCGACTCTGAAGCCACGATCAGGTGATTCCGAACCCCCGTTGCCGCATCCTGTGGATAACCATAGGGTGAGCGTCACTGAAACCACGATAAACGAGTCGGAGATACCGGCCATGGGCAGTGCAGGCGGAACAGGGGCGCTTTCGGGCGCCGGGGCGGGGGCGTTGTTGCCGGACCGTCACCGGCAGGGCGATTTCTTTCTCTGCGACATTTTCGATGCGATCCCCAAGGACGACATCGCCTCGATGGAACATCCGCTGTTCTCGCTGGCGACCCGCCCGGACCGGCGCATCCTGAGCTATGAGCATAATGCCGCGCGCATCACCGTGACCCCCAGCGTGCGCGGGCTGGCGACGATCCATGACAAGGATATCCTGATCTTTTGCATCAGCCAGCTGATGGCGGCGATCAATGCCGGGCGCCAGGTCAGCCGCACCCTGCAGCTGAAGGCGCATGATCTGCTGGTCGCCACCAACCGCGAGACCAGCGGCGATGCCTATCGCCGGCTCAGGGACGCGTTCGAACGGCTGGCGGGGACCCGGATCACCACCAATATCGTCACCGGCGATGTCGAGACCACCAGCGGGTTCGGGCTGATCGAAAGCTGGGAGGTCGTGCGCAAGAGCCCGCGCAACCAGAAAGGCGGCGGCCGCATGGTCAGCGTCAGCGTCACCCTGTCGGACTGGCTGTTCCGGGCGGTGCTGAGCAAATCGGTGCTGACGCTCAGCCGCGACTATTTCCGCCTGCGCAAACCGCTGGAGCGGCGCATCTACGAACTGGCGCGCAAACATTGCGGCCGTCAGGCCAGCTGGACCGTGTCGGTGGACACGCTGCTGAAGAAATCCGGGTCCGCCAGCCCGCGCCGGGTGTTCCGGGCGATGCTGCGCGAGATGATCGCCGCCGGGCATCTGCCGGATTACCACATGGCCGAGGCGCCGGGCGATCTGATCCGGTTCACGCTGCGCGATCCGGTGGTCGAGGCGGTACCGCCGGTGCTGAGCGCAGAGGCGCATGCGGCGGCGCGCGTCCTGATGCCCGGCGTTGACGTGCATGCGCTGGAAGCGGAATGGCGCGGCGTCTGGGCGCGCACCGGCGCGCCGCGGCTGCGCAAACCCGACGCGGCCTTTGTCGGTTGGGTGAAAAAGCGCGCCGGATAGGGGCGCTGCCCCCGCCGCGCTGACGCGCGACTCCCCCGGAGTATTTCGGGCAAGAGGAAGCAAGGATTTATTAACCTTGCCGGTGAAATCTGGGACTGCGGTACAGGCGGGAGCGCCGATGGCCGTGCAAGGGGAAGAACTGTCTTCTTCTATGGGGGATGCTGCGGCGTCCCCCTCTCGTATTTTGGGCAATACATGCCGCACCCCCATAGCGCTTGTGCGGCAACGTGGGCGGAAAAGGCGTTTCATGGTTTTCAAAAGCACCCTGTTTCCTCTTGCTGAAAATACTCCGGGGGAGTCCGCCAGCGGCGGACGGGGGCAGCGCCCCCTGCGACCTCGGGGGAAATGCGCGCCCCGGATACAGAGAGTGGGTGACGCCTGTGGGTATCGTTGCTAAACCCGGCGCGGATTGCAAAAAAGGGTACGAGGCGCATGCAGATAGAAGAAACGCCGCTGGCGGGGGTGCTGATCCTGACGCCGGCGCGGCATGGCGATGCGCGTGGGTTCTTTTCCGAAAGCTGGAACCGCCGGCTGCTGGCCGATCATGGTATCACGCTGGATTTCGTGCAGGACAACCATTCGCTGTCGGGTGCGGTGAACACCCTGCGCGGGCTGCATTTCCAGAGCCCGCCGGCGGCCCAGGCCAAGCTGGTGCGCTGCGGGCGCGGCGCGCTGTTTGACGTGGCGGTGGACATCCGCAGGGGCAGCCCCACCTACGGGCGCTGGTTCGGCGCCGAGCTGAGTGCTGAAAACGGGCGGCAGATGCTGGTGCCCACGGGGTTTCTGCACGGATTCGTGACGCGCCGCCCGGATACAGAGATTCTTTACAAATGCAGTGCCTATTATGCTCCGGATTGCGACGGCGCGGTGCACTGGGACAGTTGCGGCATCGACTGGGGCCTGACCGCGCCGCCGGTGCTGTCAGAAAGGGATGCCGCCGCGGTGCCGCTGGCGGAATTCGACAGCCCGTTTGTCTGGGAAGGATGAGGCGATGAAACTTGTGGTCACCGGCGGCGCCGGCTTTATCGGGTCGGCCGTGGTGCGCCAGGCGGTGCGCGCCGGGCATCGGGTGGTCAACCTGGATGCGCTGACCTATGCCGCCTGTCTGGACAATGTCGCCAGCGTGGCGGATGCGCCGAATTACACCTTTGTGCAGGCCGATATCCGCGACCGCGCGGCGCTGGACGCGGTCATGGCCGATCATCGCCCCGACGCGGTGATGCATCTGGCCGCGGAAAGCCATGTCGACCGCTCGATCGACGGACCCGGCACCTTTATCGATACCAACATCACCGGCACCTATACGTTGCTTGAGGCGGCGCGGGCCTGCTGGCTGCAGGCGGGCAAACCCGAGAGCTTTCGCTTTCACCATATCTCGACCGACGAGGTCTATGGCAGTCTCGGTCCCGAGGGCCAGTTCACCGAGGACACGCCCTATGATCCGCGCAGCCCCTATTCCGCCTCCAAGGCGGCCTCCGATCACCTGGTGCGCGCCTGGCACGAGACCTATGGGCTGCCGGTGGTGCTGACCAATTGTTCCAACAATTACGGCCCCTATCATTTCCCCGAAAAACTGGTGCCCGTGGTGATCCTGAACGCGCTGGCCGGCAAGCCGATTCCGGTCTACGGGGCCGGCGCGAATGTGCGCGACTGGCTCTATGTCGAGGATCACGCCGACGCGCTGCTGACGGTGCTGGCGCGGGGGCAGGTGGGGCGCAGCTATAATATCGGCGGCGAGAACGAGGCCCGCAATATCGACCTGGTGCGCAAGATCTGCGCCATCCTGGACGCAAAACGCCCCCGGGCCACGCCCTATGCCGATCAGATCACCTTTGTCGCCGACCGGCCCGGTCACGATGCGCGCTATGCCATCGATCCGACCCGCATCGCCACCGAACTGGGCTGGCGGCCCAGTGTCACCCTGGATCAGGGGTTGGAACAGACCGTGCAATGGTATCTGGACAACGAGGCCTGGTGGCGCGCCCTGCAGGACCGCGCCGGTGTCGGCCAGCGGCTGGGCACCGGATGATCCTGGTCTTTGGCAAAACCGGGCAGGTGGCCCGGGAACTGGCGGGTGCGGACGATGTGAGATGTCTGGACCGCGCGGCGGCGGATCTGTCCGATCCGGCGGCCTGTGCCGCGGCGATCCGGGCCCATGCCCCGCGCGCGGTGATCAACGCCGCCGCCTATACTGCGGTGGATGCGGCCGAAGGGGACGCGGCACGGGCCACGGTGATCAATGGCGACGCCCCCGGCGCGATGGCGCGGGAATGTGCGGCCCTGAACATCCCCTTTGTCACGATCTCGACCGATTACGTGTTTGACGGGTCCGGCACGGCGGCGTGGCAGCCCGGCGACCCCACCGGCCCTTTGGGCGCCTATGGCCGGTCCAAGCTGGCCGGCGAGCGCGCGGTGGCGGCGGCGGGCGGCACCTGGGCGGTCTTGCGCACCAGCTGGGTGGTCTCGGCGCATGGCCAGAATTTTGTCAAAACCATGCTGCGGCTGGGGGCCGAGCGGGAGGGTCTGAACGTGGTGGCCGACCAGATCGGCGGGCCGACCCCGGCGCGCGACATCGCGGCGGCCTGCCTGCGGATGGTGCAGGTCCTGGCCACGCAGCCGGACAAGGCCGGGATCTATCATTTCGCCGGCGCCCCCGATGTCAGCTGGGCGGATTTCGCCCGCGCGATCATGGCGCAGGCGGCGCTGGACTGCCGGATCACCGACATTCCGTCCAGCGCCTATCCGACCCCGGCGGCGCGGCCTGAAAATTCGCGGCTGGACTGTTCCGGTTTTCAGGCCGCCTTTGGCCTGACCCGGCCCGACTGGCGCGCCGGGTTGGCGGATATTCTGAACGCGTTGAAAGAGTTGAAAGAGGTTTGATCACATGAGCACACGCAAGGGCATCATTCTGGCCGGCGGCAGCGGCACGCGGCTCTACCCGATCACCATGGGGGTCAGCAAACAGCTGCTGCCGATCTATGACAAGCCGATGATCTATTACCCGCTGAGCGTGCTGATGCTGGCCGGTATCCGCGACATCCTGATCATCACCACGCCGCAGGATCAGGACCAGTTCCAGCGCACCCTGGGCGATGGCCGCCAATGGGGCGTGTCGCTGACCTATGTGGTGCAGCCCAGCCCCGACGGGCTGGCCCAGGCTTACATTCTGGCCGAAGACTTTCTGGACGGGGCCCCCAGCGCGATGGTGCTGGGCGACAACATCTTTTTCGGCCATGGCCTGCCGAAACTGATGGCGCGCGCCGATGACGCCGATCAGGGCGGCACGGTGTTTGGCTATCACGTGGCCGATCCCGAACGCTATGGCGTGGTGGCGTTCGACAGGGACGGCGCGGTGCGCGAGATCATCGAGAAACCCCAGGTGCCGCCCAGCAACTATGCGGTGACCGGGCTGTATTTCCTGGATGGCACGGCACCGGCGCGGGCGCGGCAGGTGACGCCGTCCGATCGCGGCGAGCTGGAGATCACCAGCCTGCTGGGCATGTATCTGTCAGACGGGCTCTTGCGGGTCGAGACCATGGGGCGGGGCTATGCCTGGCTGGACACCGGCACGCACGGGTCGCTGCTGGAGGCGGGCAATTTCGTGCGCACGCTGGAGGAACGCCAGGGGTTGCAGACCGGCTGTCCCGAAGAGATCGCGTTCGAGCAGGGCTGGATCACGCCCGACGAGCTGGCCGCGCGCGCCGAGATGTTCGCCAAGAACGGCTATGGCGCCTATCTGGCGGGCCTGCTGGACTGACGCCGCGTGCTGTTCACCGAACTGACCTTTTGGCTGTTCTTTGCCATCGTCGCGGGGCTGTATGTGCTGTTGCCGCACAAGGCGCAGAACCGGATGCTGCTGGTTGCCAGCTATGTGTTCTATGGCGCCTGGGACTGGCGGTTTCTCAGCCTGATCCTGCTCAGTACGCTGGTGGATTACGCCGTCGGTCTCAGGATGGCGACCGAGACGCGCCAGGACCGGCGCCGGCAACTGCTGGGGGTCTCGCTGGCGGTCAATCTGGGCATGCTGGGGGTCTTCAAGTATCTCGGCTTTTTCGTCGACAGTTTCCAGGCGCTGCTGGCCGGGGCCGGCTATGCCGCCGATCCTTTCATGCTGTCGATCGTGCTGCCGGTGGGGATATCCTTTTATACGTTTCAGACGCTCAGCTATACGATCGACATCTACCGGCGCGAGATGGAACCCTGCCGGGACGCGCTGGATTTCGCGCTGTTCGTCGCCTTTTTCCCGCAGCTCGTGGCCGGGCCGATCGAACGGGCAAAGAACCTGTTGCCCAATATCGCCGCCCCGCGGGTGCTGAGCTGGGAGGCGCTGGGGCGCGGCGCGGTGCTGTGCCTGCTGGGGCTGATCAAGAAGATCGTCATCGCCGATGCCATCGCGCCGTCGGTCGATGCGGTCTATGCCAGCCCCGACCCGACCCGGGCCGACGTGATCCTGGCGACCTGGCTGTTCGCGATCCAGATCTATTGCGATTTCTCGGGCTATACCGATATCGCCCGCGGCGTGGCCAAGATGCTGGGGTTCCGGCTGATGCGCAATTTCGCCCAGCCCTATTTCGCCATCGACCCGCAGGAATTCTGGCGGCGCTGGCATATCAGCCTGTCCAGCTGGCTGCGCGACTATCTTTACATCTCGCTGGGCGGCAACAAGGGCGGGCCGCGCAAGACCTATCGCAACCTGATGGCGACGATGACGCTGGGCGGGCTGTGGCACGGGGCGGCGTGGAATTTCGTGCTGTGGGGGCTGTATCAGGGCGCTCTGCTGGCCGTGCACCGGGTCCTGGCCGGGACGCATAAGCGCAGCGGCGAGGGGGCGCGGCGCAGCCCGCTGGCCTGGGCCGGGCGGGTTCTGGTCATGGCGCTGTTCTTTCAGGTGGTGTGCTATGGCTGGCTGCTGTTCCGGGCGACGTCCTTTGCGCAGATCGTCGATTTCACCCAGCGCCTGTTCACCGGTCCGGCCGGGCTGAGCCTGCCGTCCATCCCGATCGCCGCCTGGCTGGCGATGGCGTTTCTGCTGGTCTGGGACATGCTGATCGAACGCTCGGGCGATGTGCGGTTCTATCAGAGCTGGCCGCTGGCGCTGCGGGCCGCGACCTATGCCGGGATGATCTATCTTCTGGCCTTCGGGGCGACCACGGCGACCTCGGCCTTCATCTATTTCCAGTTCTGAGGGGCGGGCGATGAAAAAGTTCCTTGCGATGCCTGCCCTGATCCTGCTGTTCCTCGGGCTCATGGATCTCGGCGTTGCCGTCCTGCTGCACCAGGCCGAGGCGCGGGGCCGGCTGGGCAGTCTGGTGCGCTATTTCGACTATGGCCGCTCGGTGCCGGGCAAGCTGGCGCAGTGGCAGGCGCATCCGGGCACCCCCGGCAATCTTTACGACGTGGCCTGGCGGCCGGATATCCTGGCCGGCTCGGCCGCCGCATTCGCCGCCGAAGCCCCGGATACGGGGCCGGTGATCCGCAGCTATGGCATGTCCTTTGTCGGCAATGTCATCGCCGCCGCCCAGGCCCAGGATCCGGGCCTGCGCTGGGACAATCACGCCGGTCCCGGCGCGCCGCCCAATTTCACCTATGCGCTGTTCCAGGAGGACCGCGCCAACCGGCGCCCCGGCGATATCGTGGTGCTGGGTATCCTGTCCTCGGCGATCCCGGGCATGGCCGCGCTTGGCAATCGCAGCTGGGTCTTTGAACAGCCCGCCCCGTTCACCTATCCGGTGTTTCACCCCGAGGGCGCGGGGTTGCGGCGGATCGAGCCGCTGGTGACCAGCGCCGCCGACCAGCGCGCCCTGGCCGGCGATGCGGCGGCGGCGCGGGCCTGGGCCGATCAGCTGGCCACAGAGGACGCGTTTCACGCGCCGGTCACCTTTGGCGCGGTCTGGCTGGATGTCTCGCCCTTTGCGCGGCTGGTGCGCCGGTCGCTGGCCAAGAGCCATATCGCCCGCACCGAGGCGGCGATCCTGGGTGGCGGCGTCTATCCCCATGCCGAGGTTCTGGAGCGCATGATCACGGCTTTTGCCGGCACCGCGCGGGCCGACGGGCAGGTGCCGGTGGTGATGCTGATCCAGACCCGCAACCCGGCGGATGCCGATGTGCTGGCGCTGGCCGGCCCGGCGCTGCGGCGCGCCGATGTGGCCTATCTGGCCACGGCCGAGCATGTCGATCCGGCGGACCCGTCCGGTTTCGTGAGCGACGGCCATTACACGCCCGCGGTCGATGCCGTGTTCGGGCGGGCGTTTCTGCGGCTCTTGCCGGGTGCGGATCAGCGATAGACCCAGAGCCGGGACAGCACGAACGAGGTGCCGGCGATGATCACGGTGACCAGGATCTGTGCCGGATAGAACCCCATGCCGATGCGTTCGATCAGGGTATGGATCAGCGTCGCGTTCATCGCCATGCACAGAAGATGCATCAGGATATAGCGCACCAGCCGGGCGCCGGTGGGGGTGCTGCCAAAGGTCACCCGGGCCTGGGCGGCAAAGTTGAACACCGCGCTGACCACATAGGCGAACAGGCTGAGCACCACGATATTGCCGATGAAGGGGCGCGCCAGGGCCAGCACGACGAAATACAGCCCCACCGTGGTCAGCCCCACCAGGCCGAATTTCGTGCCGGTCCAGACGAGGTCCTGCAGGCTGGCTCGGTCGATCCGCATCAGGGGGCTCCCAGCAAGATGTAATGTGGCGTTTCCTGCCGCACGCGATAGCCCGTCAGGGTCCGGGTCAGCAAGCCGTCGATGCTGTCCCCGGCCGGGGCGTCGGGCGCGTCCGGCGCGGGCAGGGCGACTTCGCGGGTGTCGACCAGCACAAAGGCGGGGGGCTTGGCGCGCAGGTCGCGGTCGATTTCCGTCAGCCAGTCCCCATAGCCGGAGAAATTGGCCGCCAGACCGTCCAGCCCGGCCAGCTGGAAAAACCGCAGGCTGGCGCGGCGTTCGGCCAGATACGGCACCATGAACACCCGGCCCCATTGCAGCACAAAGGCATCCGGCGCGCTGTCGGCGCGGATGATCCGCACAGTTTCGGCGATGTCGGACCAGGCGGGCTGGTTCGGGTCATGCTGCACCGGGACAAGGTCGCCCCGGGCCAGCAGGGCGGCGTTGTCGCGATAGGACCAGAGCTTTTTCGCGGTGCCCAGCGTCACCAGCCCGGCACAGGCCAGCAGCGCGGCGCCGGCCAGCAGACGCGCAGCGCGGCCACCGGCACGCCGGCGGGCGCGGTTCAGCCCGTCCAGCGCCACCGCGATGAGCAGCACCAGCAGCGGCAGCAGCCCGCCGAGATGATAGTCAAAGCCCTTGTTCTGCACGAAATAGGACAGCAGCACCATGACCGCCAGCCCGGCGATCAGCAGCAGCCCGCGGCCGAGGCCGCGCCGCGCGCCCCAAAGCAGCGCACCCAGGGCGGCCAGGGCCAGGATCCAGTGCCAGGAATGGCTGAGCAGGAACAGCATGGGCTGCACCAGGCGGCTGCGCGGCTGCGGCACCTGATAGGCTTCGAGGTTGAACAGGATGGACTGCTGATAGAAATCGTCGAGCACCCCCAGCCCGGCCCCATACCAGGCGACGCCGCCGATCACCGCGGCAAATCCGAGGCACAGTGCCAGGCTCTGGCCCAGCCGCACGGTGCGGGGCAGGGGCGGTTCGCCCGGAAAGCGCAGCCAGTCAAAGATCAGCAGCCCCGCCAGGGCGCTGAGATAGGTGGGCCGGATCAGCGTGGCCATGGCCACCAGCGCCCCGGCCAGCAGGCTGGCCGCGGCCGGGCGGCGGGCCTGGGGCGGCAGCGCCAGAAAGGCCGCGCCCAGCAAGAGCCCCATGGCGACGATGTCGCGCTGCCCGGCCATCCAGTAACCCGAGGTGACATAGAGCGCCGGATAGAGAAACAGGAACACCCAGGGCGCGACGGCAAACCCGGCGCGGCCGAGGAACCCGGCGCCGGCCGCTGTCGCCCCGGCCAGCACCAGCGTGTCCACCGCGCGAAAGCTCCAGAATTCGGCGCCAAACAGCCGCAGCCCGGCCTCGTGCAGGAACATCTTGCCGGGAAAGTTCTGTTCGACCGCGCCGCCGTAATAGACATCGCCCTGCAGATGCGACCAGGCGATATAGTCAAACAGCGCCTGATCGGGCGAGACCGGCACCGTCAGATAGAGTGCCGCCAGCAAGGCGAACCACACCGCCCAGAGCGCCAGCAGCGGCCCCCGTCCTGTCACCGGCCCCCGTTCTGTCACCGGTTTGCGTCCAGTTCGGCGCGAAAGGTTTCATAGTCCCGGATGTAATCGGCGTTGTCATAGGCATGCGAGGCAAAGACGAACAGCACCGCGTCACGGGTATAGTCATATTGCGTGCCCCAGATCATCGGCGGCAGGTAAAGGCCGATATCGGGACGCGACAGCACCACCTCCTGGCGGTTCTCGCCATCGTCCAGCAGCGCCCGGCACGAGCCGCGCATGCAGATCAGGAACTGGTGGCATTCGCGATGCGCATGTTCGCCGCGCAGCTTTTCCGAGGGCACGTCATAGACCGCGAAATAGCGTTTCGGCAGAAACGGCAGGTCGCGGTCGATCTCGCCGACGGTCAGGTTGCCGCGGCTGGCTTCGAGCACCTGCGGCATCCGGTAGACCGCGGCATGGCCGACATCCAGCGGGATGATTTCGGCCTTTGCGCGGTTGCTGTCGGCCCCCGGGCCGCCGCCGGTGAATGTCGTGATGTCCTGGGGCAGGGCGGTGGTATAGCCGACGACCTGCGCCGGGTTGCCCTCGGCAATGGCGTTGGGCGGAATGGCGTTCAGCACCACCGCGCCGTCGCGGATGCGGGCGCCGCGGCCGATCTCGACCCCGGCGGCGATCACCGCCCCGGCGCCGATTTCGGCCCCGGCGCGCAGGATGATCGGTTGCGCCGGTGTGTCGCCCAGGACCGCGCCGCGGCCGATCCGCACGTTTTCCTCGAGCCGGACATTCTGGCCGTGGCTGACATCCGGTCCGATGTCGGTTGCTGTCTGGTTCATCCGGCGCCTCCTGCGGAAACGGCTGTGGCATCCGCCGGGTCCGTGGCGGCCGGGGCGGCCGGGGCACCGGGAAATTTCTGCGAGGACATGACGATATGCAGCGGCCGCCCCTTGGTGTTTTCAAAGACGCGCCACAGATAGATGCCCAGCACCCCCAGAGACAACAGCTGCAGCGTGCTGAAGAACAGGATCACCAGCATCGTTGCGGCATAGCCCGGCACGTCGATCTGCCCCAAAATGGCACTGAGAAACACCACCAGCCCCAGCACGATGCTGATCGCCAGCCCGCCGAATCCCAGGATCAGCAGCAGCGAAATCGGCAGATCCGAAAAGCTGAAGATGCTGTCCTGCATGTATTTCCACTTTTTCACAAAGGTCCAGGACGAGGTGCCGATCTCGCGGTCGGCGCGGTCATAGGGCAGCCCCTTGCGGCGAAAGCCGATCCAGAACAAGAGCCCCACCAGCGAGCTGTTGCGTTCGGTCAGCCCCAGGATCTGGTCGCGCACCGCCGCCGTGATGCCAAAGGTGTCGACCCCGCCCTTGGGGATGTCCGGGGCGACGAAGCGCCGGTAGGCGCCCCAGAACAGCGACGAGGCGACGCGCGTGTGCCAGGGGTCGCCGCGGCGCTGGCGCAGGCCATAGACCACGTCGCATTCATCCGCCGCCAGGGCCTGTTGCATGCCGATGACCAGCTCGGGCGGCTCCTGCAGGTCGGCGGCCATCACCGCCATGTTGTCGCCCTGCGCCCGTTCCAGCCCGGCGCGGATCGCCGCCAGCGAGCCGAAATTGCGCGACAGGGCGATCAGTTGCGCATTGAGCCCGGTGGCGGGCAGGGCGTCCCGCAGCACCGGATAGGACCGGTCCGGGCTGCCATCGACGACAAAGATCACCTCGAAGGTGTCATCGATCCGGTCGCGCAGATTCTGCACCGCGTCCAGCAGCGGCGGGATATTGGCCTCGTTCTTGTAGACCGGGATGATCAGGGAAAACATCAGCCGCCCCACGCCTTGACCGTCGCCACCACATGATCCCGCTCGGCATCCGTCAGATAGGGATGGATCGGCAGCGACACCTCGCCGGTGGCAAAGCGCCGGGCCCGGGTCAGGTCGCCATGCACAATCGGCGCGCCGCGGTCGGTCATCGCTGTCTGGTCGGGGATCAGCACCGGGTAATGCAGCCCGCCCTGGATGCCGTTCCGTTTCAGGTGGTCGAGAAAGGCGTCGCGGCGCGTCGGCGCCACCAGGACCGGAAACAGATGCCAGCCCGCGCCCTCGGGGTCGGGACCGGGCAGCAGGGTCACATGCGGCGTGTCGATGCCCGCCAGATAGGCTGCCGCGATCGCCCGGCGCCGCGCCAGCCAGGTGTCGAGCCGCGGCAGAAAGGCGTGGCGCAGGGTGGCGGCGTGCAGCTCGTCGAGCCGGCTGTTCAGCCCGATCACCGCGTGCACATAGCGTTCGGTCTGGCCGTAATTGCGGATCGAGCGCGCCAGCCTGTCCATGTCGGCGGTGGCGGGCAGCAAGGCGCCGCCATCGCCGATCGCGCCCAGATTCTTGGTCGGGTAAAAGCTGAAGGCCACCGCATGACCGTCCGCCCCGACGCCGCGGCCGTCGCGGCGCGCGCCGATCGCCTGGGCGGCGTCCTCGATCAGCGCGATGCCCTGCGCCGCCGCCAGCGCGGTCAGGCGCGGCATGTCGGCGAGATGGCCGTAAAGATGCACCGGGATCATCGCGCGGATGCCCGGATCGGCGGCCAGCGCGGCGGCGGCGGCGGCGGGGTCCAGCAGCCCGTGTTCATCGGTGTCGCAATAGACCGGCTCGGCCCCGGCGCGCAGGATCGCCAGCCCGGTGGCAAAGGCGCTGAGCGGCGTGGTCAGCACCCGGTCGCCGGGCCCGATGCCGGCGGCGCGCAGCGCGATTTCCAGCGCATCCATGCCGTTGCCGCAGCCCACGGCCGTCTCGCGGCCGCACCAGGCGGCCAGAGCCGCCTCGAAATCCGCGACCTGCCGGCCCAGAACGTACCAGCCGCTGGACCCGACCTCGGTCACGGCGGCGGTGTAGTCATCTTTGCAATCCGCCCAGAGGCGGTCGAATCTGTTCGCGGAAACGTCCATAAGGCCCTACATAACAAACCAAACCCGACAGGCATATATGTCGCCAAAAGTGTTGGTTTTAAGACATTTAGCGTGCCACATGGAGGCTTTTAGCATACGCAGGGCGGCCGGTATCGGCAATAGGGCACGTGCCGGTATCCGGTGCGGGGGGCGCTGGCGCGCGCGCCCTGTGGCGCACGCGCATCGGTGAGGGCTGCCGGGGCTCTGTTGAACCCCGGACGGGGGCGGAGTTGTCAGAAGAACCAGTGGTCCTGAGAGAAATCGTCCCCCGCAGAGCCCCCGGCCGACCCGATGCTGTCGGTCACCGGATCGGTCACCGGCTCAGTCGGGGCCGGCGCGCTGGCCGCGGCGGTGTCGTCAACGGTGCTGGTCGTGTTCTGACCGCCGCCGGCGCTGAGCGTCAGCAGCACCGTGTCGGTGCCGTGATCGACCACCAGATCGGCGCTCAGATCGCTGCCCAGCCCGACGAACTTGATCTCGTCCAGCTGGCCCAGCAATTCGTCCACCGCGATCAGGGTGTGCGATCCGGCGCCGCCGGAATAGTCCGACAGATCGACCTGCAGCGTGCCGTCCAGCGTGACGCTGGAATGGACCGGGCTGCCGGTCTGGTCCCAGGCGCCCGAGCGGAATTCCTCGATGGTCGAGAAGCCGCCGGCATCGCCCTTGAAGGTCAGCGTGCCGCCGGCCTGCATCTGCAGCTTGGCGGTGCCGCTGTTGGCCCCGTCAAACCCGATGCGCGCATCCGAGCCGTCGACGGTCAGCTGGCTGCCATCGGTGAGCGTATAGCTGCCGCCCGAGGTGGCCAGCAGGGTCTGCCCGTCACTGGCCTGCATCAGGGTCTTGCCGGTGACATTGCCGGTATTGGCAAAGCGGCCGCCATCCACATCGATCTGCAATTGCTGGGCGCCGGCATAGCCGTCGGTCCAGAACTGGCCACCATTGACGGTCTGGATCAGACCCTTTGCCCCGCTTGTGGACAGCGTGCCGTCGACCGTGAGCTTGCCGTGATTGACATGGAGATCGCCGCCGCCCAGGTCGAGATTGCCCAGTTTCGTGGTGCCGCCATATTGCACGTGATTGCCGCCCAGATCGACATTGTCGCCGGCATCGGGCAGTTCCTGGCTGTCCCAGTTGATGCGGTTGTCCCAGCGGATGCCGTCGGCGATCGCGTTCGGGATGAACCGATGCTCGGTCACGCTGCCATCGCCATTGGCGGCAACCCCGAACCCGGCCTGGAAATAGGCGATGATGTCATCGGCGGTGACCGAAGCCGTGCCGGCCAGAACCGCATCCATCATCTCGGTGATGGTGGCCTTGTCCTTGCCCAGCAGCGACGCGGCAAAGTTCTGGATCGTGGTGGCATCGGCGCGGGCGGTGTCGCTCACCTGGCCGTTGTCGGACACGTGATCCCAGACCTGGCCGCTGCCCAGCCAGTTGTAGATGATGGTGTCGTCATAGGCGATGCCGTTTTCCGACTGGAAGGCCGGGTGGGTCACGGTCTTGCCGGCCAGTTCGCCGGCATTGGCCGGGTCGGCCAGATGCGCGATGATGTTGTCCAGAAAGGCGGTGTCATAGCCCCGGTCGGTCAGGCCCAGCGTCAGCCCGCCCATGGAGGGGCTCAGCTTGTGCGCCCCCGAGGTGATCAGGTTGTCGGCAAAGAAGCTGTAATTGCCGATCGGGCCGGCCCCGGCATGGTCGCCGCCAAGCGCGTCCACGGCGGCATTGTTGTCGACAAAGACATTGTCCTCGATAAAAGCGCCGCCACGGAACTGGGCCCCGTAAGAGGCCCCCTGCGAGACGATATTGTCGCGGAAGGTGACATCGGTAGTGTCGTTCTGGAAATAGACATTGTGGCTGAACATGTTGGGCGGCATGCCGCCCAGGGTCGAATTGTCCATGCGATAATCGTCTTCCCAGCCGGTGTGGTGGAAGATGTTGTTTTCCATCAGCACGCCATCGGTGACCCCGATATAGGCTGCGGTGATCGTGCCCGACCATTCGGGACCGGCGGGTTTTTCGACGGTGATATGCGACAGGTCGGAATCGCGCAGGGTGATGCCTTCCATGTATTGGAAGGCGACGCCCTGACCGGTGAATTCACTGTCATTGACGATGATGTTGCTGCCTTTCAGCCCCATGATGCCGCCCTTCGGCGCCAGGCCATCGAACACGATATTGTCGCTGTCCAGCTGAAAGATCCGAATCTGGTCGGTCAGGACCGGGCGCGCGCCGCTGCCCCAGGACGAGATATAGATCGGCTGCAGCGGGCTTTCGCCCGAGGTGCCGGCGGTGATCAGACGGCCGGTGTTTTCATAGGTATAGCCCTTTTCGAACATGAGCCAGTTCGAGGAAACGACCGGTTCGGCCTGGACCGGATGCAGCGCATACCACAGATCCATGCCGATATCGGTGGCCAGCGCCTTGCCTTCGGACCCGCCATATTCCGGGTGGTCGCGCAGCCATTGGCCGGTGATCGTGCTTTCGCTTACGTTTTCGCGCGCGGCGATGTCGGCCGCCGTCAGGGCGTTGCTGCTGCCCGAGACATAGACCTTGCGGTGATTGTCGCCGGTCTCGATGACCAGATCGCCCTGGGCATCGGTTTCCAGCATGTAATGCTTGCCTTCGCCCCAGCCGGCCTTCTGGTCGGGGGCAGAGACGTTCAGCGCCGCGCTGCGGGCTTCGGTGGTCCCATTGGCATAGGTGATCTTGAAATCGAACGCGAGCGCCCCGCTGTAATCGCTGCCCGACAGGACCAGGGCCAGCGAGTTGTCGGGATTGACCGTGACATTGCCCTGCGCGGGGCCATTGGTGATCTGGATCGAGGCGATGTCCTGCGTGGCATCGACGGTGAACACCGTCACCCGGCCGCCATCGACCGCGACGGTTGCGCCCGGGGCCAGGGCCACCGGGGCGGTCTGATCGCCGGTCCCGCCATCGTCGGTCGAGGGCGGCGGCGTGGTGGTGTCGGTCTGGTCCCCCACCGATCCGGTCCCGCCATCGTCGGTCGAGGGCGGCGTGGTGGTGTCGGTCTGGTCCCCCACCGATCCGGTCCCGCCATCGTCGGTCGAGGGCGGCGGCGTGGTGGTGTCGGTCTGGTCCCCCACCGATCCGGTTCCGCCATCATCGCTGGGCGGCGGCGTGGTGGTGTCGG
>NZ_JBHUQE010000023.1:0-41404 GCF_042687825.1 Sedimentitalea sediminis
TCCCCCACCGATCCGGTCGAGTCACCCTGTTCCGGGGCGTTCCATGTGTCCTGCCAGGAGGGCACGTAGGCCCAGGAAAAAGTATCCTTCCAGGAAGAGAATTGGGGGGTGTTCGTAGACATGTGTGTTTCCCAAGGTGTCCGCTCGGCCTATCCGGGCGGCGCCGTTTTTCTTGTGTGTTCCATGTGGACCGGCCTACGAAACTGTACCGTCTGCGATTGCAAACGACTGATTTTACTGTCTAAAAATGGCCGTGGTGAATTTAGCTTGTCAGCCTGCCTCCAAGCGTGGTGGGGCCGCAGGAGCGCCTGCCTGCTCTGGTCATGTTCTGCCTGTCCTCGTGAGTGGTCTGCGGCGCAGGACGCACCACGCCGGCCTTTTAGGCGGTGTGACCCGTTACCGAAATGGCCTGCGGTCACTTTTTTTGTTTTTCCGCGATTTTTTGCCGACCGGCCCCCCGGAGGACCCGAATTCGCGGCGATTTCGCCCGCCGGCGGCCGATTGCCCGATGGGCGCTTTGCTTCGGTCTCAATCTGGCCCCAATGCGGTTGCAAGCATGAGACGAATGCCCGATACGTCTGGGACGTATCCGCGGCGGCGCAGAACGGGTTAATTTGGGTAGACGAATTTCGGGGCATGTCTGAACATCACAAGTTGAAACTGGCCGTCGTCGGTCTGGGCAAGATGGGCCTGTCTCATTACGCAATGGTTAACGCGCATCCGGATGTGACCGCCGTGGCCTGCGATGGGTCCGGCTTTATGGTCGATATGCTGAGCCGGAACACCGCGGCGCCGGTCTATCGCGATTTCGACGAGATGATGCGCCGCGAGACGCCGCAGGCGGTGGTGATCGCCACGCCCTCGCGGCTGCATGCGCCGATGGTGCGCACGGCCCTTGAGGCCGGCGCGCATGTGTTCTGCGAAAAGCCCTTTTGTCTGGATTGGCAGGACAGCGCGGCGCTGACGCAGCTGGCCGCGGACAAGGGGCTGGTGGCGCAGGTCGGCTATCATTACCGCTATGTCGGCGCCTTTCAGGAAATGAAGCGCCTGATTGCCGCCGGCGCCCTCGGGCGCATCACCCATGTGCTGGCCGAAGCCTATGGCCCGGTGGTTCTGCGCGAAAAGCGTCAGACCTGGCGCAGCAAGAAATCCGAAGGCGGCGGCTGTCTCTATGATTATGCCGCGCATCCGCTGAACCTGCTCAACTGGTTCTTCGGCGCGCCGGCGCAGGTGACCGGCTCGGTGCTGGGATCGGTGTTTTCCGAGGGGATCGACGACGAGGTGTTCTCGACCCTGCGCTGGGACGATGGCCCCACCGCGCAGCTGTCGGTGAACTGGTCGGATGAAAGCCACCGCAAGATGTCCACCAAGATCAGCCTGATCGGCACCAATGGCCGGCTCTATGCCGACCGGCAGGAATGCCAGGCCTATCTGCGGGCGCCGGTGGCGGGCCTGCCCGATTACGGCACCGGCTGGACGGTGAAATACACCACCGAACTGACCGAGGACCGCTGGTTCTATCTGCGCGGCGAGGAATATTCCGCGCAGATCGACGAGTTTGTGCGGGCGATTCGCGACGGCGCGGACACGGCGCGGGAAAACAGCTTTGCCAGCGCGACCGAAACCGACCGGACCCTGGCGATGATCATCGAAAATGCCGAGACCGGCACGGCGGTGGGCGCGGCCCCGGTGCGGCAGGCCGAGAAACCGGCGCGCCGGCGCTGGTTCGCACGATAGGGGGGCAGGCAACCCGAAAGGGCGGCCCCGGTTCTGGGCCGGATTGCGCGGAAGAAAGGGAAGACATCATGGACAAGCTGCTGTTCGGCGACAACCAGTTCTTTGGCATCAATCACATGTCCGAGGAAAAGGCCCGCGCCCAGGCCATGCGGTTCCAGCAGACCGACGCGATCATGGATGTGCTGGACGTGGCCTATGACGCCGGCATCCGCACCTTTATGTGCACCACCCATGACCGCATTTCGGCGATCGCCGACCGGGTGCGCGCCGATCCCGGGCGCTATGGCGATTTCAGGTTCTATCCCTGCATGCCCTATGCCCATAAATACGCCAATGCGGTGACCGATCACGGCATGGTGGGGGCGATCCGCAATTTCATGCCCGATGAGGGGTTCCTGTCCACCGCACTGGCCGGCGGCAAGGCGCTGGCCACCAAGGAGGTGGACGGCATCGCCAAGGTGCTGATCGACATGGAGATGAAGATGTTCGCCGGGGTAAAGGCGCCGGTGGTGTTCATCCAGAACGTCTTTACCGACCTGTTGCTGGGCATGGGATTCACCCGCGCCTTTCGCATCTTTGACGATCACGTGCGCGAGAAATACGGTGCCGAGCCGGCCTATATCACCATGAACATGCCGATGCTGCTGGATGCGCTGGAGCGCGAGGGCATCACCCGCCCGATCATCTGTTCCAACATCAACAAGATCGGCTTTCGCATGTCCGGCGGTTTTGACGCCTATCTGGAGGCGCTGAAATCCGGCCGGGTGCGGGCGGTGGCGATGTCGGTCTATGCCAGCGGCGCGATCCCGGCGGATGAGGCGATCCACTGGATTTCGGAACTGCCCGGGGTCGAATCGATCGTCTTTGGCGCCTCGTCGGCGGCCAATATCCGCGGCACCAAGGCGCTGATGGACAGGTATATGGGCGGCGATGCGCAGATAGAGGAGCCTGCATGATGGCCGATGGCGGTGGCATGACCCCCCGGACGGGGCTGGGCGAACGGGTGCGCGTACCGATGCTGAACGCCTGGGTGCATGATGTCAGCATGGACGACATCGTCGAGCATTTCCGCGAGGGCGTGATGCTGACGCTGCATGTGGACATGATCATGAAGCTGCAGCAGGACCGCGAATTCTATGACCTGCTCGGGCAGTTCGACGTGATCACCTGCGACAGCCAGATCATGTATTTCGCCACCAAATGGCTGGGTACCCCGGTCTGCGAGCGGGTCTCGGGCAGCGACTATTTTCCGCGCTTTTACACCCGCTATGCGGATGATCCGTCGATGACGGTGTTCCTGTGCGGCGGCAAGCCGGGCATCGCCGATCTGGCGGCGGAAAACATCAACGCCAAGGTCGGGCGCGAGATGATCGTCGGCACCGACGCGCCGGCGTTTGATTTCGAAAGCAAGCCCGGCGAGGTCGACCGGATGATCGCGGCGATCAACGCCTCGGGCGCCAGTGTCTGCCTGGTCGGTCTGGGCGGCGGGCGCCAGGAAAAATTCATCATGAAATACCGCGACCGGATGCCCGGGGTGAAACTGTGGCTGCCCCTGGGCGGCACCATCGATTACGAAAGCGGCACGTTCGACCGCCCGCCCGCCTGGATCACCGAATGGGGGTTTGAGTGGCTCTATCGCCTGATCAAGGAACCCCGTGCGCGCTTTCACCGCTATGTGATCCACGAACCGCCCTTTCTGTGGGCGGTGCTCAAGCAGAAGCTGGGGATCTACCGGGATCCGTTCGGCTAGCGGCAGGATCGGCCTGCAGCAGTGCCAGCAACCGGTCGGTGGCGTCGTCCCAGGTATAACCCGTGGCGGTCCGGTGGGCGGCGGCGGACCAGGCCTGCCATTGCGCATCCGGCATCTGCGCAAAGCGGGCGATCTCGTCGGCAAAGGCGCCGGCCTCGGCGGGCAGCAGGACACCGTTGCTGCCATCGATGATCTGCGGCGCCGCGCCGGCGCGTGTGGCCAGCACCGGGGTGCGGCAGGCCATGGCCTCAAGGATCGGCAGGCCGAACCCCTCGTTGTCGCTGGTGAAAAGCCAGAGATCGCAGGCGGCGTAGAGCGCGGGAATGCGGTTTTGCGCGGGGGATTGTTCATACCGCACCCAGTCGGGCAGGGGCAGGTCCGGGGTCACCGGGTCGGCGCCGAACATCGAGGCCCGCAGGCCCGGCAGCCGCGCCTTGGCCCGGGTCAGCGCCTCGATGGCCAGCCAGGCGCGTTTGACCGGGGCACCGGAATAGAGGAACCCGACCGTCAGGTCGTCATTTCGGGAGCGCGGCGGCGTCCGGAACTGTTCGGTGTCGATGGCATTGGGCACGACAGCGATATCCTCGATCCCGTGCCGGGCCACGATCTCGCCGCGCACATAGTCGGACACGGCGATTTTCCGCAGGGGCAGATCGTAGGTGGCGATGACGCGCGCGGCGGTCTGTGGCGAAAAGACCTCGTAGCCCTGGATCAGATAGAATTTCCGCCCCTTGGCGGCCGGCAGGGCCGCGACCCATTCCGCGGTTTCCCACCAGGTGGCGATGATCACGTCGGCATCGGGCACATCGGAGGGGCGCGGCGGACCCGGCCGGTCCAGCACCCGGTGCCGGTCGCCGAGAAAGTCCAGAAAGGGCGAGCGGGGGGGCTGGACCCGCTCGATCGTGGCGCGGCCCAGCAGGCGCTTGAGCCGGTCTTTGGGCGGAACCCGGCCGTCAAAGGGCTGCGAGAGCACCGTCACCACATGCCCGCGTTCGGTCAGCTTGCGGGCATAGGTCGCAACCACGCGGGGCCCGCCGTTGATGCTGTTAAAGGGCAGAAGAAAGGTGATGTTCATGAGGTCGGGGAACTCGCTTGGGCTGCGGCCTTGCCGGCCTGAAAAACGGGGCACCTTTCAAAGCCCGGGGGGCGGGGGCGGAAACAGGATGTCCGCGCCGCCCCCCCATGTCTCACTCGTTCGGGATGAACCGGGGCAGGGGGTGCTGCAGGCCCTGCAGTACCTCCATCAGCCGTGCCTCGGCCACGGCGTCGGGCTCGCTGGGGCCGATCATCGTGGTCAGGCGCACGATGGCGCCATCGGTGCGGCCGGTCATGATGCCATCCACCATCAGCCAGTATTTCGCGGCGAAATCCCAGGCCAGGCGGCGGTGCTTTTGCTGGAACCAGTAAAACACCATCATCCGCGTCTCGCCCTTCTGGATGATCGCGCGGTTGATCAGGAACGGGCTGTCTGACCCGGTTGCCGCGGTGATGTCGCTGCGTTCCAGCCAGGCGATTTCCCAGCCCGAGCCGGGCAGGCAGATCTCGGGGCTGTGCACGCCGCCGTCGCTCTGGTCGTCATACCAGGCCATGAACAGGCCGACCGGGGTGGCCTCGCCCGGCTTGACCAGATCGACCTGGTGATAATCGTCGGCCGCCAGCACCTCGGCGACCTGGGCGGACAGGTATTGCCGGCTGCCCTGCTGTTGCCAGTCGCCGATCTGGCGCGGGAACAGGGCAAAGTTTTCGCGCGCCGGGGCCCGCCCGCCGCGGTCGGGCAGGGTCAGGATCGCCGCCGCCGCCGCCAGCGCCATCAGGGCGGCGGTGATCAGCGCCGCCGAGGGGCGCACATATTGCAGCCGCATCAGCTGCGGCCCCAGGCCGGAAATCTCGAGATCCAGCGCATTGGCCAGGCTGGGTTTCTCGGGATGCAAAAACAACATCAGCCAGGCCAGAAAGAACAGGATGGCGATGCAGGACAGGAAAATCACCCATCCCTCGAAGAAATGGGTGAACCCTTCCAGCCAGTCCAGCCCGTAATGTTGCACGATGATCCCGGCCACCGCGATGCGGATCGAGTTCATCAGGATGGCGATCGGCACCGCCGAGATCAGCAGCACCGCCTTTTGCCACATCGGCCCCCGGTAGAGCACCGCAAAGATGTAGGAAAAGCTGAGGATCGGGAACATGTAGCGCAGCCCGGAACAGGCCTCGGCCACGTGCAGCTTGGTCACCCCGAGATCGATGATATTGCCGTCCAGGAACACCGGCACCGACAGGATCTGCAGGAACCAGACGCCCATTTCCGAGGACAGGAACTGCAGCGAGGTCGAGACCTTGTAATAGATCACCCCGGGCAGCGGCAGCATATAGACCAGATGCAGCACCGGCGGCCAGAAATGCCGCCCGGTCCGCCAGCCGAAACTGACCAGCAGCAGGCCGCCGACCCACAGGATCAGCGCATAGGCGACGATATCGTCGATATTGGCCAGAATCCCCAGCGCTCCGAAGACCAGCGAGACCGCCACCAGCGCGACGCCGGGCCAGCGGTCGGGTTTCGGCCCCGGCTGCGGTGGAAAGTCCTTGAGCTGGCGCAGGAACAGCAGGGCCGACAGCACCGGGATCAGCGGCCCGTGGCTGTATTCCGGCAGTTGCCAGGCATAAAGCAGCGCGTCGATGCCGTTGGCAAAGAACACGCCCGCCGCCATGGTGGCGGCCAGCAGCCAGAAGATGCCCCAATGGGCAAAGGCGGCCAACCCCGGGGGCGCGGCAACATCGGAACTGGGTACGGACATCAAAACAACCTCTTTGGCGCCAATCGCATCACCGCCCCGGACCGTGTCGGCACGATGACATCCGGGATCGGGGGGCACAGTGGCACATCATTCGTTGAAGTTCTATTGCGCTGCGGCAATCCTGATCGAAATTTGAACGGCGCGGGCCTGACCGCCGCGCCCTTGGGCGCTGTCGCCCGGTGCCGGGGTCAGGCGGTCCCGGGGGGCGGGAACAGACCGGCGCGTTCGGCCTCGATCTCGGCCACCGCGCGGGCCTTGCCGACACGCAGGGCGCGCAGCTGATAGGCGCGGATAAAGGCAATGAGTTCGGTGTCGCTCTGCCGCGGCGCACGGCGCAGCCAGGCGCCGAAATAGCCCTGCAGCATCGCCAGACCGCCCAGCAGATAGGGCGGCTGGCGCATCTTGTTGATCGCCGAGGCGATCAGGAACAGCGGGTGCGTGCCCATGTAATACTGGCCGAACCCGTGGCGGCGGCGGCCGGTATGGATCGAGGTCTGGCTCGATCCCATCGGGCGCAGATGTTCGAACCGCAGCTCGGGATCGTCCCAGCTGACCGGGGCCCAGCCCAGCTGGCGTGCCTTGTGGCAGTCGATACCGTCCCACATCACCTCGCGCACAAAGCCGCCGATCCGGGTGAAGCAGTCGACCGAAAAGAACTTGGTCATGCCCAGGGACATCTCGTCGCCGATGCGTTCCGAGACCAGCGCGCCGGTGGCGTCGCGGAAATAGGCCTTGCCCGAGCAGGTGCCGATGCGCGGATCGGCCTGCATCCGGTCCATCAGGATCTCGAAATAGCGCGGCGGCAGGTCGAGATCGAGGTCGAGCTTGCACAGATAGGCGAAATCCGACATCTCGATCGTGTCCAGCCCGTAATAAAAGGCCTCGATCACGCCGGGTCCGACGGCGCGGTGACCGCGGTCGGGTTTGGTGAGCACCCGGATCCAGTCATGCTGTGCGGCATATTCGGCCAGGATCTGCGGGGTGGCGTCGGTCGAGCCGTCATCGACGATCAGCCACAGGGTCGGGCGTTCGGTCTGGGCCACCATGCTGTCCAGCGTGCGGCGCATGAATTCCGCCTCGTTGCGGCCCGGAGAGATGACAACGTAGGCGCGATCGGAAATAGCATCTTTCATGCCGAAGCTATGTTCGATATGGCTGATGCAGGCAAGCCCTGCCCGCCCCGTTTCATAGATCCAAGTTTATCCGTCCGGCCGCGCAACCTACATGACCGACCAGAACGACGCATCCCCCAAAGCAACGATCGAGAATGGCGGCCTCGGCCTGCTGACCTGTTCGATGGCGACGGATCTGCCGCTGTTCGAACTGCTGGCGCGCTCGGTCGACGACCATGTCGATCCGCGCATCATGCATCACGTGGTGGTGCCGGCGGCGGATCTGCCGCGCTTTCGCGCCTTTGCCAATGACCGGCGCGAGATCGTCGCGCAAGAGGATGTCCTGCCCGAGCGGCTGCGCAAGCTGCCCGCCTGGCTGCGCCATTTTTCCTTCCTGCAGGCCGGCCTGCGCCGGCCGATCTATCTGCGCCCGGACCGTTCGGTGGTGCGCGGCTGGATGCTGCAGCAGTTCCTCAAGATCGAGATGAGCCGCCGGATCGAGGCGGCGGCGGTCATGCATGTGGACAGCGATGTCGCCTTTTTCCGCCGCCTGGCACCCGAGGATGCCTTTGCCGGGGACCGCGTGCGGTTCTTTCGGGTTGAGGGCAAGCCCATCAATCCGATGCATGACGCCTGGGTCGCGGGGTCCTGCCGCTTTCTCGGAATTTCGCCGCCGGCGCGCCATGACGTGCATTACATCGAGAACTGCGTGCTGTGGAGCCGCGCGGTCGCCCGCGCCATGGTCGACCGCATGCAGGAGGCGCAGGGTAAACCGTTGCAGGACATCCTGTTTTCCGCCGAGACCATGTCGGAATATTACGTCTATGGGATTTTCGCGGATCTCTGTCCCGAGGCCGCGGAACTGGCCGCCGAAGAGGTCTCGTTCTGCAATTCCTACTGGCCGTCCGAGGAAACCGGCGCGGTGGATTTCGACGCTCTGCGCAGCCACCTGGTACCCAAGCATTGCGCCATCGCAGTGCAGTCGACCCATGATTTCACCCTTGCCGACCGGGCGCGTCTTTACGAGACCGCCAGCCGGACCATGGCCACGGCCTGAGCGGTGTCCCTGAAACGCGCCTTTCTGGACCGCTCCGCCCGGATCGGGGTCATCGGTCTGGGCTATGTCGGGCTGCCGCTGGCGGTGACGGCCGCACAGCGCGGGTTTCACGTCACCGGCTTTGACATCGACCCGGCCAAGATGGACCGGCTGGCCGCACAGGACAGCTATATCGATGCGGTTCCGGATGATGCGCTGGCGGCGTTGGCCGGGACCGGGCGGTTTGACTGGACCACCGATTTCGCCCGTCTTGCGACATGTCAGGCGATCCTGATCTGCGTGCCGACACCGCTGACGAAGCAGCGCGAACCGGATCTCAGCTTTGTCACCGCCACCGCCCGCGAGATTGCCCGCCATATCCGTCCCGGCACTCTGGTGGTGCTGGAATCCACCACCTATCCCGGCACCACCGACGAGGTGCTGGCGCCGATCCTGGCCGAAACGGGGCTGACACCGGGTCAGGATATCTTTCTGGGCTTTTCGCCCGAGCGCGAGGATCCGGGCAATGCGCGCTACAATACCGGCACGATCCCCAAGATTGTCGCCGGTGCGGGCGAGATGGCCGGCGACCTGATCGAATCGCTTTATGCAGGCATCGTCGATCAAGTGGTGCGGGTCTCGACCACGCAGACCGCCGAGGCGGTGAAGATCACCGAGAACATCTTTCGCGCCGTCAACATCGCTTTGGTCAACGAGTTGAAACTGGTCTATGACCGCATGGGCATCGATGTCTGGGAGGTGATCGACGGCGCCGCCACCAAGCCGTTCGGTTTCATGCCGTTTTATCCCGGTCCCGGGCTGGGCGGGCACTGCATCCCGATCGATCCGTTCTATCTGACCTGGAAGGCGCGCGAATACGAGGTGCCGACACGGTTCATCGAACTGGCGGGCGAGATCAACACCGCGATGCCGACCCATGTGATCGACCGGCTGCGCGAGATCGTCGACCGCGAGGTTGGCAAGGGGCTGAGCCGGGCGCGCATCCTGCTGGTGGGCATCGCCTATAAAAAGAACGTTGCCGACATGCGCGAAAGCCCGGCGATGCGGCTGCTGGAACTGCTGGATCAGGCCGGGGCCGGGGTGGATTACATCGATCCGCATGTGCCCGAGATCCCGCCGATGCGCGAATACCGCCAGTTCACCGCGCGCCCCGCGCTGGACCCGGCAACGCTGGCCCCGGGCCAGTTCGACGCGGTGCTGATTGCAACGGACCATGACGCGGTGGATTATGCCGCGCTGCTGGAACTGGCCTGCCCGGTGATCGACACCAGAAACGCCATCGCCCGGCGCGGGTTGCCGATGGCGCGGGTGGTCAAGGTTTAAAGGGGGTTCAGCCCGTATTTCGGCCCTTTTCACAGTCTTTCCGGGCGCGCCGCCGCGCCCCGGCGGCAAAGGTCAGCAACGCCCCCGCCAACAGCGGCGCCCCGGCGGGCAGCGGTACCGAGGTAACCTCGGTGATGGTCAGATTGGCCAGGTCGAACCGGGCCTGGGGGACCCACCAGAAATAACTGTCCGTGCCCATGGTGCCAGAGCCCGAGATCGCGCCATCCTCCAGAAAGCGGAACGTGCCGCTGCCCGCGAGGCCGGCGGTCAGGGACCATTCCCGCCCGCCGCCGCCCGAGGCGGCGGTCAGGAACCCGGTCGGATGGAAGTTTACATATCCGTTCAGGCGAAAATCAGAGCAGAGAAAACCCGAGAAACAGGTCAGGTTGTCACTGAACGGGTGCCCGGTGGCGCTTTCCTGGATTTCAAAGGCGACGGACCCGATCTGTCCCAGCAAATGCCCCAGCGGATGGAACGCGGCGACAAAGGCGTCATATTCTGCTGTACTGATCGTCGTATCGGCATTGGGATCGGCGGGAAGTTTGCTGAGACTTTTGTAGTCGATCGCCGAGCCGACGACATCGAATTCATAGCGGATCGTTCTGGCATCCGCCGGGGTGGAAAACAGCCCGCACAAAAGCCCGGCCAAAAGAAGAAAACGCAACATCGCTATCCCTTAACAAATAAACAAATCAAAATCCGTCTGATGGCCAATCTAACAAGAGACGGAACGACGTGTCAGGATGTATTTTTTCAAGGGCTTGCAACCTATCCGACAGCAAACCGGGGCCGCGGCGTCCGGCGGCGCGGCATTTACCGGTTGACAGGACCGCCCGTGTTACCGAAGTCCTGCGCCCGATCCCCCGGGCAAAATCACCCGCGGGCAAGGAAACGGGCAGGCGACGTGCAGCAAGACATCGAATTCGTACCCTATGATGCCTCGTTTCTGACCCTGTCCCGGGCCTGGCTGAGCGATCCCGAGATCAAGGCGCTGACGATGACGCCGGATTTCAGCCAAGAGGCGCAGGCCAATTGGTTCGCCAGCCTGCCGGGGCGGCGCGATTATCTGATCTGGGGCGTGCGGTTTGCCGGCCAGCCGGTGGGCGCCTGCGGTCTGAAGGGGATCGCCGATGGCGCCGGCGAATACTGGGGCTATATCGGCGAGAAATCCTGCTGGGGCAGGGGGGTCGGAACCGGGATGGTCGGGTTTGTCGAGGCGCGGGCGCGCGAGGCCGGCCTGCAGCGGCTGTGGCTGCGGGTCTGGGACCGGAACGCCCGGGCACGCGGGCTTTATGAAAAGCTCGGCTTTCACCTGGACCGCCGCGAGGGCGCGGCAGTCATATTGACAAAAACGCTGCTCTGACGCGGCTGACGGACGGATCCTGCCTATGGAAATTCTGCGCTATGGCCCCGAGCATGCAAGCGACTGGGACAGGTTCATAGACCGCGCCCGCAACGGCACCTTTCTGTTTCGCCGCGGCTATATGGATTATCACGCCGACCGCTTTGCCGATCATTCCCTGATGGCGATGTCGGCGGGGAAACTGCTGGCGGTGCTGCCCGCCAACCGGGACGGTGACACGCTGTGGTCGCATCAGGGGCTGACCTATGGCGGCTGGATCTGTGGCGACAAGATGCGCGCCGGCGCGATGCTCGAGGTATTCGCGGCGATGACCGACTATCTGGCCGATCTCGGCACGATCGACCGGGTGATCTATAAGGCCGTGCCGGGGATCTATCACCGCTTGCCGTCGGACGAGGATCTCTATGCGCTGTTTCGCAGCGACGCCCGGCTGATCCGCCGCGACATCGCGACCGCCGTCGTGCCCGGGGCGCGGCTGCCGGTCCGATCCGGCAAGAAGGGCAATATCAAAAAGGCTGAAAAGGCCGGTGTGATGCTGCGCGCCTCGCCGGACCTGGCGGCCTATCACGCGATCCTCAGCGACGTTCTGGCCCGCCATGATGCCACGCCCGTGCACAGCCTGGCGGAACTGGAGCTGCTGATGGGGCGGTTTCCCGACAATATCAGGCTGTATGGCGCCTATCTGGACGATACCCTGGTCGCGGGGTCGATCCTGTTCGTGACCCCCGAGGTCGCGCATACGCAATATCTGGCGGCCTCGGATACGGGCCGCGCGATCGGCGCGCTGGACCTGCTGCTGGACGGGCTGATCCGCAGCGAATATGCGGACAAGCGCTATTTCAGCTTCGGGATCTCGACCGAAGAGGGCGGCACGGTTCTGAATGACGGGCTGATCGCCCAGAAGGAGGGCTTTGGCGGCACCTCCTTTGTGCATGATTTCTATGAGATCCCGATCCGCAGCGCCGGATAGGCACGGCGCTATCCGGCGGCAACCCGGCGCAGGGGCTTGTGGCGCAGGTTCTGGAACCAGGCCTCAAAGCTGCGGAAGCTGATCTCGGCGATCACGAAGGTCAGCGCGTAATAGCTGAAAAAGAACAGGCCCGGACCGGTCAGCCCGAAACGGGTAAACACCGCCAGCATCACCCCATGGGCAAAGAGGTGGTAGAGATAGATGCCATAGCTGACCTGTCCGATGCGCACGATGGGGCGCAGTTTCAGCAGGCCGGCCATGCCGTTATCCTCGCGCACCACCAGGCTGATCAGCGTCGCGGTCATCAGCCCGTGCACCAGCAGGTTGGGCCATCCGCGCAATGCGCCGGGAAAGGCCGCCAGCGCAAGGATCAGCAACCCGAGGCACAGCCAGGGCATCGCCCTGGGACGAAACAGCGGCGCCAGCCGGGCAAAGCCCGTGGGGCTGTTTAGCACCAGCGCGGCGAGCGAGCCCATCAGGATGGCCTCGGTCGCATCGCCCAGGCCGATCAGCAGCGGGCCGGCGGGGATCGCGGTGATCCCGAGCCGGTCAAAGACGCCCAGGAACACGAGCAAATGCAGCCCGATCAGGGCCAGCAGCAGGGCCGGGATCCAGCGCCGCGGCAGCAGCAACAGCAGCGCCGGCCAGATCAGGTAATACTGCTCTTCGACCGACAGCGACCAGGTCGGGTCGAGAAAACCGATATGTTCGGTCAGGAAGTTGGACAGGAAGAAGATGTAATAGGGGACGAGAGAGAGGGACTCTGTCTGACCTTTCAGCACGATCTCGTTGAACGCCGCCAATCCGACGACCAGGTAATAGACCGGCAGGATGCGCAGGGCGCGGCGCCAGTAAAAGCCGCGCAGGCTGAACCGCCCTTTGGCCGCCTCTTCGCGCAAGAGCAGGGTGGTGATCAGAAAGCCGCTGAGCACGAAAAAGAAATCCACTCCGACATGGCCGCGCACGAACAGGATCGAGCGGTCGATCAGGTCTGCAGAGCCGAGCGTGTGATGCCAGATCACCGCCGAAATGCACAGGAACCGCAACCCGTCCAGGCTGCCGAAATGGCGCGTGGCGAGATAGGTTGCGTGGCCGGTTTCTGCAGTGGCTCTCATCGGGGACAACAGGCTATTCTTCTTGCCGTTTCGGAGGGAGGATGCCCGCCTTTTGCATGGTGGTTTCAAACCTTGCCAAGAACCACTCCGCCGTCAATGCCGCCTGCAGGCGGGTCCGGGCGGTCTCTGCAACACGCCGCCGTGCGCCTTCATCGGCAAGGTAGGGCGCGCAAGCGGCGCTGAAATCGGAATAGTCCCAGGACACCGGAACATAGGTTTCATGCGGCACAAAGAGATCCGGCAAGGTCGTGACATGCGACATGTCCGGTTTCACCAGGAGACATCCGCAAAGCATGGCCTCGAAATCCCGCCAGCATATTTCGCCAAAACCGAAAGGGCTGACACAAAGCCGGCTTCGCAGCATTTCGCGGTAGTATTCCGCCGGCGGAACACGGTCGGTCGGGGCGTTGATGCGGTATTGGCTCTCAAGAGACCGGATGGCCTGCACGGCCGCGTCCCGCATGGGAAAGGTCCAGAACTCTTCGGGGACACTGGCACGGCAGAGAAGATCGATATCCCGCTCGATCCCCGAATCGGCGGGCAGGTCCCGCGCCAGATCCGTGATCTTGTCATCAAGCGCGATGTTCCAGCCCAGAGCGATCTTCTCGATATCGGCCGCGCCCAGACCGCCGGATACCGGAATGATGTCATCGGCAAAGGACCGGCCGCTGATCCGGTGAACATAGTCGGTCAGATTGGATTTGCCCGTCAGAATTGCCGTATAGGCCTGCGGGTCCGTGAAATGATGTTTCTTGATGTAATGGTCACAGGCTGCCAGCACTTTGGGCCAGAGTACGGACAAATCATCGTCCCCATCGAAAAACAGGGTCGGTATGCCTGCCTTTTTCGCGCCTCCAAAGACGTGGGACGCAAGCGCCGCGGCCTCGGCGGCCGGGGTGGAAAAGGCCAGTTTCAATCCGACGGCATGTGTCTTTTGCAGCTGGGCCGGGGTCAGTTTCCAGGCGTCTTCGGCATTCATGAAGGAAAAGACGATCCCGGTCTGTGAGGCGATCTGACGGCGATGGCGCAGCAGTGGGGCGAATTGCTGCTCGCTGGTATAGGCGATGCCGTCGCTCACGAGCAGAACATGACGCATGGGATGCTCCGACACCCGGGCATGAACCCTGGCCAGCGCACCGCCAAGTGGCGATCGGGCCAGACGGCGCCGGCCCCGACGCGAAAACCGCGCGAATGCAGAGGGGAGCCCCGGCGCATTCATGCCGTTCTCTCCGCGCCGCGGGATGCCGAAAGACCAAACCCCCGATACGGTCCTGCGATATGGCGAAATCCGATCATCCGTTCGTCTCCTCCAGCCAGGCCTGCACCATCAGCACGCTCCACAGCTGGGCACCCCAGTTGAAGCGCCCCGACAGGTGCTGTTGCCACATGCTCTCGATCACCTGTGGGTCGAAATGGCCTTCGCGGGTCAGGCGCGCGGGGTCCAGCAGGGCGGCGGCCCAGTCTTTCAGCCCGCCCCTCAGCCACAGGCCGATGGGCACTTCGAACCCCATCTTGGGCCGTTCGATCAGATGTTTGGGGACATGGCGATAGAGCACCTGGCGCAGCGCCCATTTCTGCACGTTACCGCGCAGCTTCATGTCCTGCGGCAGGGCCCAGGCGAATTCGGCCACCCGGTGATCCAGCAGCGGCGCGCGGCTTTCCAGCGCCACCGCCATGGTGGCGCGGTCGACCTTGGCCAGGATGTCGTCGACCATATAGGTCAGCATGTCCAGCTGCATCATCCGTTCGAGATCGCCCAACGCTCCCCGCGGCGGCAGATGATCGGCCAGCAGGCTCGGCGGGGTCGCGGCACCGGGCACCGCCGCCTCGGGAAAGCGCCAGACCGAGACCATGGTGCGGTGCAGCGCCGCCAGATCGGGCTGGCGCGCGTAATTGGCCAGCCGGTGCAGGCGCTGGCCGATCGGCTCTTTGCCCTGGGGCGTCGGGATCAGCGGTGCCAGCGCCCGGGTCAGCAGGCCGGCGGGCAGGGCGCGGACGGCCCCGGCCCCCAGGCTGCGCAGCGGTGCCGGCATCCGGCTGAGCGCGCGGCGCAGTTTCAGCGCGTGGCCATAGCGGCCATAGCCGCAAAACAGCTCGTCCCCGCCATCGCCCGACAGCGAGACGGTGACATGCCGCCGCGCCAGTTCGGCGACCAGATAGGTGGGAATCTGCGAGCTGTCGGCAAAGGGTTCGTCGTAAATCCGCGGCAGGCGCGGGATCACGTCGCGCAGCTCCTGGTCGGACACATAGAGATCGGTGTGATGGGTGCCCAGATGATCCGCCACGCCGCGGGCGAACTCGGCCTCGTTATAGCGCGCCTCGTGAAAGCCGATCGAAAAGGTGTGCACCGGCCGGTCCGACAGGTGCTGCATCAGCGCCACCACGGTCGAACTGTCGATGCCGCCCGACAGAAAGGCGCCCAGGGGCACATCCGACATCATCTGCTGGCCGACCGCGTCCAGCAGCAGGGTTTCCAGCGCATCGACGGTCTGGGTATCCGACATGCGGGGCGGTTTTTCCGCCGCCGCGATTGCTGCGCCGTCCCAATAGCGGGCGCGCTGCGGCTCGGGACGCTTCAGCGAGACGGTGACGATCTCGCCCGGGCGCGCCTTGGCGATGCCGGCATAGATCGAGCGGTCCTCGCCGACATTGCCGTGGCGCAGCACCTCGATCAGGCTGCTTTTTGCGATCTCGCCGGCAAAGGCGGGATGCTGCCGCAGCGCCTTGAGTTCCGAACCGAAAAGAAAGGCGCGGTCCGGGCCCGTGCCCTGCCAGCCGTAATAGAGCGGTTTTTCCCCCAGCCGGTCGCGCACCAGGCGCAGGGTCCGGGTCTCCCGGTCCCAGAGGCCAAAGGCGAACATGCCGACGGTTCTTGCCAGAGTGTCTTCCAGACCCCAGGCGTCGATCCCGGCCAGCAGGGCTTCGGTATCGGATGTGCCGCGCCAGGCCGGGGCGCGGCCCTGGTCCTCAAGTTCGGCGCGCAGGCGGCGGTGATTGTAAATCTCGCCGTTGAAGGTCAGCATGTAGCGGCCCGAGGGCGAGACCATCGGCTGATGCCCCGTGGGGGTCAGATCGACGATGGCCAGACGCAGATGGCCAAGCGCGATCCCGGCCGCCGCATCGCACCAGTGGCCCTGGGAATCCGGGCCGCGATGGGCGATCGCCCGCATCATCGCGGTGACGATCGCCTCGGCCCCCGGCGCGGGGGGGGCGAGAAATCCGGTGATCCCGCACATCAGCCCGGCCTCTCGATCGTCAGCGGGACAGGGCGGGGATCATCGCCGCCGGCGCCGGCAAACAGCGCGCCGATGCGGGCGGCCTCGATGCCGGCGTCAAATTCGGCGCGCACCCTGGCGCGCCCCGCTGCGCCCATTTCGGCGCGCTGTTCGGGCGGGGTGTCGGCCAGGGTCGTGATGGCGTCGGTCAGCGCCTCGGCATCGCCCGCCGCCACCAGATGGCCCGAGACGCCGTTTGTCACCAGCTCGCCGACGCCTGCGACCTGGGTGGCGATCACCGGCTTGCCCGCGGCCAGCGCCTCCATCAGCACCACCGGCAGGCCCTCGGCAAAGCTGGGCAGCACCAGCGCGTCGGCCGCCGCCACCGCCTCGGCCACGCCCTCCTGGGACTGGAACCCGGCAAAGCGCACCGCATCCCCCATCGGCCGGGCCAGGGTCTGCAGATAGGCCCGGTCCTCGCCATCGCCGACCAGGGTCAGGGTCACGCCGGGATGGGTTTCGCGCACGCGGCGCAGCGCCGCCATCAGCACCCGCAGCCCCTTGATCGGGGTGATCCGCCCGACAAAGACCAGGTGCAGCCCGGCGCGATCCGGTGTGGGGGGGCGGTCATAGCGGGCCGGATCCACGCCGCAATGCACGATGCGCAGCTTGTGCCAATGGGCGGGGTCGGAAAAATACATCGCCTGCGAGCGGGCGAAATGGCTGATGCAGGCGACAAAGGCGGCGCGGGCGGTCTTTTCCCGCAACTGCCATTTCTCGGGTTCATACAGTTCCGCCGGCCCGTGCAGCGTATAGCTGAAGGGAATGCCCGAAAGCGCTGCGGTCAGCATCGCCACATTGGTGCTGGGATCGGCGAAATGATTGTGCAGATGGTCGATATGCTGCGCCCGCAGGTGCCGCGCGAGGATCATTGCCTCGGCCAGGTAGAACAGCTGTTTCAGCCCCCCCCTTGCCCCCGGAGGTGCCGTGCGCCAGGCCAGCGCCAGCGTGCGGGCCAGCCGCCCCGGCCTGGCCAGCGCCGCCGCCAGTGCCCCAAGCGCGGCCCGGGGGGATTTGCCGGTCTCGACGATGTAAAAACTCGTATCCGTGGCGGCGCGTTCCTCGGGGCCGGTCAGGTGATCGGCATCGGGCCGGCGCATCGAACAGGTGGTGACCTGAAACCCCAAAGCGCGCAGGCCGGCGATCTCGCGCTGGATGAACGTGTGCGACACGGCCGGATAAAGCGATGTCAGATAGGCCAGGCGCGGCAGGTTTTTTCGGGAGGGACTCATCCGGCACAGAAACTTTCAAACGCGGTCGCCCCGTTATCCCGGAGCGCACCGCGCAGGTAAAGCTCTAACTGGCAAAAGCCCTAACGGCCGGATAAGCGAGAGATTTCCCCTATCCGGCCGATCGCTCAATCGGCCTCCCAGGCGCCCTGCGAGGGCGGTTCGGGCCGGTCTTTCAGCAGGATGTCCATATAGGACACCTCGCCGCTCAGCGCTGCCCCCAGCGCGGCCGAGCCGGGCAAGGGTCTGGTGGCCTTGACCGCATCGGCCGGCAACGCATAGGCGCTGTCCAGAACCAGGGTATCGGGGTCGCGCCGCCCAAGGCCGCGCGGCGTCCACAGAACCGTGTCCGACACGGGCGCGGCGGCGGTCAGCGGCGTGTCCAGATTGGGCATGTGGATGACATTGTTGTCCGTTTTGACATTGGTGAACAGCCCGTTGGCATATGTGTCATTCACCAGGGGCGGAACATGGCCGTTATTCTGCGCGGAGGTGCGATCCATCCGGAAGGTGTTGTTGTAGATCCGGATCGGAGCGGCACCGACGACGGTCGGATCGAAGGTTCCATGCGACTGCAGCACGATAAAGCTGTCCGCCGACCACATATAGGTCGGGATCGCCGGGATGCTGACCATCGAATTCCGGATCGTCACACCGGTCACAAAGGACCTGAACGGCTGGTTCGAACTGTGATTGCCGACATAGATCAGCCCGTCCAGAATGACGTTCTGCACGCTGGACCGGCGCAGCCCGTTGCCCGGCGTCGGCGTGGTGGTGTTGCCGCCCAGGACCACGGCCCCGAACCCGCCCTCAAACGCCGTCGAGTGGATGTTGACGACCATCCCGTCCGACCAGGGCGTTTCCGGCGTCTTGATGTGGTGTTGCGCCCGGTCCGTGTGAAAGAAATCGCATCCCCGCACATGCGTATGCTGCGAATGCTCGATCCGGATGGGGGCGCGCGACGATCCCTGCGTGTTGGCATCGGTGTCGACGGCGTTCGGGTTCTGGGCGATCCGGCAACCGGTCAGCGAGACCGCACTGTCCGGTGTTACGCTCGGGGCGCAGAAAATCGGATATTGCCCGCCAAAATCGCTGAACGTGCAATCGTCCAGATGCATTCTGGCGGCAAATACCCGATCGCCTGGACCGAAATAGATCGTACTGGCCAGGAACCCCGAGAAATTGCATTCCGACACGATCATGTCGGTGTTGCCAAACGCCGCAATGGCGGTGCCTGCCATGCCGGTCGCATCCCGGTCGCTGCGCATGGTCGCCGGGTCGAAATTTCCCCTGATATCCAGCCCGAAAAAGCGGATGTCCGGGGGCAGGTTCTGTGGATGGCTCGGATAGCCGCCATTCCAGAAAAACGGACTCTTGTCCGTGGCGGTCTGCCCGATGGCATTGAGGACCGGTTTTTGCCCGGCGGTACCATAGGACCCAAAGGTGATCCCCTGCGTGTCCATCGAGGTCAGGAACAGGTTGACGTCAAAGGTCGCGCCCCTCTTGAACAGCCAGCGCTTTGCATTGCCGCCCCGTTCGTTGAGCCATTCCGGAGAGGTTGTCAGCAACGCATCCACGCCGATCTTCCGTGCTCCCGGCGGGGCGCCGGCGAAATCGCCGTCGCCGACGGGATTGACGCAGATGGTGTTGGATGCGGCATAGGCGACGTCCGGGTCTTCCACGACGACACTGATACTGGCCGTGGCGTTCTTTCCCGTACTCGGCTCGATCACCAGAACAGAGGCGTTATAGGTGCCGGGCTGGCGGTACATGTGGCTGACCCACGGCCCCTTTGCGACGCCGCGCTTTTTCCATTCGGCCAGCACATTGACCGGGGCGGACCAGTCTCCGGTATCGCCGAAATCCCAGAGATAGATCAGGTCGTGCATCCGCGCGTCATAATGTTCGCCGGCGGCCGGACCCGCCGTGTCGAAAACCGCCGCCGACAGATCGACCGAGAACCGCACGCTGTCCGGCGCGACTTTCTGCGTCGTCCGGTCCACGTTGATCCCGATCGTGCCCCCGGAATCGTCCCGCGCCCAGGCCGGCACGGTCAGCGGTCCGGCCGTCTGGCCATCCTGGGTGACGGCAATGGACAGGCTGTCGCCCGTCGTAAAACCGGAAAGGTTCAATGTATACATCACAGATCTCCGCAGCCAAAATCATCAAAGGACGGTGTCGCCGTCGGGGCGCCGATCAACTGGAACCCGAAACCCGGTTTGCCGGCCGAAAGGTCCGCCTCGTTATCCGCAGTTATCTCGACAACACCGTTGACCAGCAAGCGGATCACCGTTCCCTGGCATTCGATCCGGATCTTGTCGTTGACTGCCGGGGCGCCGTTATAGGCACCGAGGCTGACAAAGACCCCTCCGACAATCTTTACCAGGGTCAGACCGCCATCCACGTTCTGCACGCGATAGTGGTTCTGCTTGTCGATGTAGCGCCCGAACACGAATGCAGCCGATTCCCAGGACCCGCTGAGTGTCGCCAGTGTCGCCTCGGCATAGTGATCCGTCGAAATCGTGCCGCTATAGGTCAGGTTCTGCTCGCTTTCGGGCATTTCTGCCACGCCGGCATTGACCACGGCCGAGGCCCACCCGCTTTCGCGTGTGTAATCCGTCAGCGTGTCCAGCTTGGTGCCATCGGCATATCCGTCGAACGTGTCATGGAACGACACGCTTGTCGGCGCTTCCGGAATGGCGATGTCGTTGCTGGCGGCGATGCGCGTGCCGGCGGCGTTGCTGGCGGTTTCGCGATATTCGAGAGCCTTGCCTTCATCGGTCGTGGTCGTGGCATAGGTCGCGCCGGTTTCACCGGAAATGACCTCGGTGTCGCGCTGCCAACTGGCCACGACGGTCGTGGAGCCGCTGCCGGTATCATGTACCCACAGGCCGGGGGCGGCCGTCAGGGTCTCGCCGGTGCCGGCGCTGCCGGCGATGACCGGGGCAACCACCATGACCGGTCCGGCATCCAGATCTGCAGAGGCAAAGGGACCATGCGTGCCGTTGTGATGCGCATGCGCCGCCCCCGAAACCGTGACCGAGAACGTGCCGTCGCCCACGATCAGATCGACGGTATCCCCGGCATTGGCGGCAATACGGGGCAGGGCGGTCGGCGTGCCCGACCCGATGGTCGACCAGGCGCCCATGCCGATGGCATTGACCGCCCGCGTTCTGATCTGATGGAGCACGTCCGAAGTCAGACCGCTCAGGGTCTCCGGGTCCGAGATGTTCTTGATGGTCTTCCAATTGCCGCCGCTTTCGCGCCAGCGCAGATCATAAGAGGTGATCGGGCTGCCGCCATCATCCGGTGCCGGCGCCAGATCGACCCGCAACGAGGTTGCGCCGGCCGGGCTGACGGTCGGGGCCGACATCGCCGCCGGAGCGGTGGCCGCCATCGCAACCGACACATTGAACGCGCGCTGCGCCGAGCCACCGCTGTTGCGGGCCGTGACCGTGATCGTGCCGTTGGCATCCGCTGCGGTCGGGATGGTGATGATCCCGGTGCTGCTGTCGATCGTCACCCCGGCCAGGCTGGTGCTGGCCAGATAACTCAGGTCGCTGCCGGTGAAAGTGCCCGCCGTGGCCACCGTCTTGTCACCGGTATTCCTGGAATAGCTGACATCGGGCAGAACCCCGGTCGCCACGGGCGGCGCGAAGCGGACGGTATGGGCCGGGCCGCTCCGGGGCGCATAATCGCCCACCGGAGTCGCCACGGGGTGAAGGGTTTCCAGGTTGTCCCCGATCACCGGCGTGTATGCGGCATCGGTCGCGCCGGCGAGATCGCCGTTGCTGTCACGCCACTGCCAGCCCACCGAGGCCGGCGCGGTTTCGGAAAAATCATGCGCGGATGCATAAAGCGGGGTGCCGATCTGCGCCGTCTGGCCATAGACCGGGTTGGCGGTAAGGCCGGACACCGACACCACAAAAAAGGGCGGTGCCGCGCCAGGGCTTTCGGCGCCGCTCTGGTCATCGGCAAACGTATCGGACATGGGACTCTCCTCAGTCTGGCTGCAATTGCGATGCACCGGTTTTTTGTTCCGGGATATTGCAGTCTGCACGGTGCAAATTCAGACGATGAGCAGGCTCTGTCATGTTGGTTAAATTTTCTCGGATGGAGAGAACGTTGCCGGTTTTCGAGAAAGAAACCACGTCGTTTCATGTATTTGGCAAAAATTTGCTTGAATTTGGGATGGCGATGTTGTCCTGCATGTTAAGGTCTGCCCATTATTGACTCCGCCACTGACCCCAAGGTTGACCGCTGCTCATGCCGCCCCTTCTTGCCCTGTTTTCCTGGCCGCTGGTCGTACTGGTTCTGGCGAAAAAATTTGCCCCCGCCCTGGCATTCGTCCTGGCCATTCTGGCGGGGTTTCTGCTGCTGCCCGAAAACACCGAATTCGACCTGCCGATGCTGCCGGCCCTGACCAAGCATTCGATGCCGGCTCTGGCGGTCCTGCTGCTGATCACCCTGTTCCGGCCGAGCCGGGCCGGTGAGGATAATTCGCTGCTGCCGCAAAGCCTGTTCGTCTGGATCGCCAGTCTGGGGATGGCCGTGGGCGCGCTGCTCACCGTGGTCACGAATGGCGATCTGATCCATTTCGGGGTGGTCTTTCTGCCCGGCATGCGCCTCTATGACGGGCTGTCGCAAATCCTCAGCGCGTTCATTCTGTTGTTGCCGATGTTGCTGGCGCGCAAATTCCTGGCGCGGCCCGAAACCCATATCCTGCTGTTGCAGGTTCTGTGCTTCGCCGGGCTTGGATATTCGCTTCTGGCCCTGATCGAAGTGCGGATGTCTCCGCAGCTCAACCAATGGATCTATGGCTTTTTCCCGCACAGTTTTGCACAGCATTACCGGGCCGGGGGCTGGCGCCCGATCGTGTTCCTGAGCCATGGGCTGGTCCTGTCGATCTTTTTCTTCATGGTCATGCTGGCCGCCGCCGGATTGTCGCGCCTTGACGGCAAAAAGCGCCGTGTCTTTCTGGCGGCCACGGCCTGGCTCTTTCTCACGCTGATCCTGTCCAAGTCGTTCGGCGCCCTGATCATCGGGATCCTGCTGCTGCCGATCGCGTTGTTTCTGGGGGTGCGCGGCCAGTTGATCGCCGCCAGCACGATCGCCTGCCTTGTGCTGAGCTATCCGGTCGCCCGCTCGGGCGGTTTCATCCCCGTCGAGCAGATCCGGCATCAGGTGGAACAGATCGACCCGCAGCGGGCCTCTTCCTTTGCAACCCGCACCCAGAACGAAGACATGATGCTGGCCAAGGCGCAGCAGCGCCCCTGGTTCGGCTGGGGCGGCTGGGGCAGATCCCGGGTTCTGGACCCGACCACCGGGGCCGATATCACGATTGCCGACGGCTACTGGATCATCGTGCTGGGCGTCGGCGGCTGGGTCCGGTACCTGTTCGAATTCGGGCTGCTCTGCGTGCCCTTGCTCTTGTTGCTGGTGCATTGCCGCCGCTACGAGATCGGCATGGAAAGCTCGATCCTGGCCCTGATGCTGGCCGGCAATCTGATCGACATGTTGCCCAACGCCAGCGCAACGCCCCTGACCTGGATGATCGCCGGCGCGCTCTGGGGGCGATTGGAACTGGGCCGGATCGCCGCAAAGACGCAACCGGAACCGGCCGCCGGGCCGGGCGGGCGCACCCGCCCGGAATACAGTCGGTCGGCGCCACCGCGCAACGAGACCGACGAGGCCCGACCGGACCGCCCCAGCCAGTATACGCGGCAGCGATCGCGGCACGAACGCCAGCGAAAGCGGGAAACTGAACATGGATGAGAAGAAAAGCATGGCGCAACCGGCGGAAATCTCGGTCATCATCGTCAATTACGGCACGGCGGATCTGGCCGGGGCCGCGGTCGACAGCGTGCTGCAGCGCGACCATGCCGGGCGAACCGTCGATATCCACCTGGTCGACAACGCGTCACCGGGGCCGGACCGCGATATCCTGTCGGCCCGGATGCAGAAGCCGGCCTGGCAAGACCGGGTCATCTTCTATCCCGAAGAGGTCAATCACGGGTTCGGCCGGGGCAACAACCGGGCCCTGCAGGCCCTGGCGGCACGGCCGACCCCGCCCCGCTATGTCTTTCTGCTCAATCCTGACGCCCGGCTCGAAAACGATGCCATTGCCATTCTCGCCGATTTTCTGGATGCCACGCCCGAGGCCGGCTTTGCCGGCGCCGGGATCTCCAAACCCGAAACCGGACCGGTCACCGCCGCGTTCCGCCTGCCGGGCTTTGTGTCGGAATGCGTGCAGACCCTGGGCTTTGGTCCCGTCACGCGCCTGTTTCGGCATTATCAGGTTCCACTGTCACATGATCACCCGCGCGGACCCGTGGGTTGGGTCGCGGGGGCGGCGGTGATGGCCCGTTTCGACATGTTGCAGGCATTCGGTTTTTTTGACCCCGCCTATTTTCTCTATTTCGAAGAGGTCGATCTGATGCGCCGGGCGGCAGAAAAGGGTCAGCAGACCTGGTATGTTCCCGAGGCCCGGGTGGTCCATGTCGAAGGTGCGGCAACCGGGGTCCGCAGCGGTGAGGCCCGAACCCCGCCGCGCCCGGCCTATTGGTACCAGTCCTGGGCGCATTACTTTCACACCTCCCAGGGCCGCATCCGTGCGGCTGCTTTGGCGATCTGCGTGTTGGGCGCCGCGGTGCTGCATTTTCTTTTGGCCCGCCTGCGGGGCAAGATCCCCGGGCTGCCCGGAAATTTCCTCGCCGATTTCTGGCAGAGTGCCGCGCGGCCGCTTCTGGCCGGCCGGTCGCCGCTTGCAGGAAACGGAACGTCGCGATGACACCCGCTGACCGGACAGAACGTTTCGCTCCCAATCCCGGAACCCGGAACGACAATCCTTCGGATATCGGATTCTGGGCGTTGGTGGCCGAGGATTTGCGCACCAATGACGGCGATCCGTTCTCGCAAGGTTTCTGGGCACTGTTCTGGCACCGTTTCGGCAACTGGCGCATGTCGGTGCGCCCACGTCTTCTGCGAATACCGCTCACCGTGATCTACGGTATCATGTACAAGCTTTGCCAATGGTTTTGCGGGATCATGCTGCCCTATACCGTTCGGGTCGGCCGGCGGGTCCGGCTGGATCATTTCGGCGGCATGATCCTTGTCGCCCACACCATCGGCAATGACGTGACCATCCGGCAGAACACCACATTCGGCATTGCCCGATCCAGCGAAGACCAGGCCCGGCCGATCATCGGCGATCATGTCGATATCGGAGCCGGTGCGGTGATCGTGGGTGCAATCGAGATCGGCGACGGCGCCCGGATCGGGGCCAATGCCGTGGTGGTGAAAGATGTCCCCCCCGGCCTCACCGTCGGCGGCATTCCCGCCCGCCCCCTTGGCAGAACAGGTTGACATGAAACCGGCGGCAATCATCATCGGGCGTAACGAGGGGGAACGGTTTCACGCCTGTCTGGCCTCGCTGGGCGATCGGTTCTCGAATGTCATCTATGTCGACAGCGGCTCGACCGATGGCAGTATCGAGGCGGCGCAGGCCGCCGGGATCGAGGTGGTGCATCTGGACACCAGCCAGCCCTTCACCGCCGCACGGGCGCGCAATGCCGGGCTGGAGCGGCTGAACGGCAGGGACGACAAGCCGGACTTCGTGCAGTTCATCGATGGGGATTGCGTTCTGCAACCCGACTGGATCAAAACCGCAACGGATTTCCTGCGCGACACACCCCAAGCGGCGATGGTCTGCGGCCGCCGGCGGGAACGCTTTCCACAAGCCTCGGTCTACAACCATCTCATCGACGCAGAATGGGATACGCCCCATGGCCAGGTCAGCGCCTGTGGTGGCGACGTGCTGGGGCGGATGACCGCACTGAACCAGGTCGACGGGTTCAACCCGGACCTGATCGCCGGCGAAGAACCGGAACTGTGCCTGCGGCTGCGTGCAAAAGGCTGGGACATCTGGCGCATCGATGCCGAGATGACACTGCACGACGCGGCAATGACCCGGTTCAACCAATGGTGGCAGCGGGCGCGGCGGGCCGGCTATACCTATGCCGAGGGCGTCGCCATGTATGGCCGCAGCCCGGAACGCTACAAGCGGCGTGAACTTGCCAGCGCTTTGACCTGGGGGCTGGGTCTGCCGCTGGCCCTCTTGTTTGCCGCCATCGCCCTGACCCCCTGGATGCTGGCCGGCTTTCTGATCTATCCGCTGCAGGTGCTGCGGCTGCGCCGGCGCGGCCTGCCCTGGGCGCAGGCGCTGTTTCTGACCCTGGGCAAGTTCCCCGAGACCCAGGGTGCCCTGACCTATGGCTGGCGCCGCCTGATCGGTGCCCGGGCGCGTCTGATCGAATACAAGTGAGGCTCAGCCGCCCAACCCGCGCAGCACCTCGGCAACCGCGGTGTCATGCAGGCCCAAAACGCCCGCAGCCCCCAGCACGATGACAATCAGGAAACCCAGATCCAGCAGCGGGTCCCAACCGCCTTCGCGCTGCGCGAACCAGGCGGTCAGCGGATAGACCAGCAGGATGGCCAGTCCGGGGGCGACGGTGGCGCCCAATATGCCGAATTCCGCGACCAGCAGGATCAGCAGCGCCAGCTGCAAGCTGCCCAGAACGACCAGATAGATGGTGAAAATCCGCGACTTGCCCACCGCCAGGAACAGAACGCTATAGGCGTTCAGGACCAGTGTCGGCAGATAGGTCAGGCTCAGCAGCACCATGATCGGGCCGGCCAGAGCATATTCCGCCTCATAGAGCACGCCGATCAGCCAGTCCCCGGTCAGGGCAAAGGTCAGCCCGAGCCCGACCAGCGCGGCCCCCAGCCCCCCCCGCGCCAGGCGAATCTTGCGCAGATTTCCCGGATCCGCGCCCGGCGGCGCCTTGGCATAGACCGGCATCAGCACCCGGCTGCCGAGCTGGAAACCGACCATCAGCGGCACCGAGGCCATGAAAAAGCCGATATTATAGACGCCCAGTTCCCCGATGGTGATGAACTTGCCCAGAACCGCGCGGTCGGCATTGTTGATCAGGAACCCGGCCATCGACCCGATGAAAATGTATTTGCCGAAATGGAACAGTTCTGAAAAGGCCGCGCGATCCCAGGCCAGACGATCCCGGGGACCGGGCAGCAGCCGATGCGACAGCACGGTCTTGGCCGTACTGCCAACCAGCGTGCCCAGCAGCAGCGCCCAGACCGATTGCGTCACCCAGGCCAGCAGCACCATCACGACGATGCCGGCCACCTGGCTGCTCAGTTCCAGCGCCGTCAGGCGGCCCAGGGCAATATGCCGGTTGGCCACCGCCAGCCGCATCGACTGGAACCCCAGAATGACCATGTTGAACCCCGCCACCGGCAGCAGCGCGGCCAGTTGCGGCTGATCGTAGAACTGGGCCATCGGCAGGGCCAGGGCCAGTGTCAGCAGCCACAGCAGGATCCCGCGTCCGATCTGCAGGCTCCAGGCGGTGTTGAGAAAGGCCGGATCGTCGCCGCGCCGGTTCTGCACGATCGCGGTGTTTATGCCGGTGTCCGAGAACATCTCGAGCCCGGTCAGCACCACCATTACCAGCGCCATCAGACCAAAGGCCTCGGGAAACAGCAGCCGCGTCAGCACCAGGTTGGACAGCAGACGCAGAAACTGCTGCGTACCAAAACCGAGAAAGGTAAAGGCGGTGCCGCGCAGCGCCCGGGCACGCAGACCGTCGCCCCCCATGAGACCGCGCAGACGCTCCGGGATCACCGAGCCGCGGCCCTGGTTCTCAGAACCGCCTTGCGCCATTGCCTGTCCCGACCTGTTCTGCACCGTCCTGTCATCCTGTCCCGCATGTCACTCGCTGGCCTTTTCGGCATGCCGGGCCCGGTCGTTCATGACCGGACGCGGGAGCCGCGCGTCAATCCAGCTCGTATTTGTTCTTGTAGTCTTCGCGCAGCGCCGGATCCTGGTCTTCTTTCTTCAGCACCGTGTTGCCCACGACCAGAACGTCCATATCCGTGCCCATGAAACAGCGGAACGCGTCCTCGGGCGTGCAGACGATGGGTTCGCCGCGCACGTTGAACGAGGTGTTCACCACGACCGGACAGCCGGTCAGATCGCGAAACGCCGTGATCAGCCGATGATACAGCGGGTTGGTGTCCGCATGCACCGTCTGGATGCGGGCGGAATAATCCACATGGGTGATCGCCGGCAATTCCGAGCGTTTGACATTCAGTTTCTCGATGCCGAACAGCCCCTCCTCTTCGGCGGTCATGGTCCGGCAACGGTCCTGACGCAGATGGTCCACCAGCAGCATATAGGGGCTGTCATGGTCCAGGTTGAACCACTGCGCCATGTCCTCGCGCAGAACCGACGGGGCAAAGGGGCGAAAGCTTTCGCGGAACTTGACCTTGAGATTCAGGGTCTTCTGCATGCTTTCCGAGCGCGGATCGCCCAGAATCGAGCGCCCGCCAAGGGCGCGGGGTCCGAACTCCATGCGCCCGTTGAACCAGCCGACCGCCTTGCCATCGGCCAGGGCCTGGGCCGCGTGGTCGATCATTTCGGCCTCATCCAGCGTCTCGAATTTCGCGCCGATCGCGCCCAGGCGGCGCTCGATCTCGGGCTGTGCAAAGACCGGACCCAGATAGCTGCCGCGCATGCCGTCGCGCTGGCTGCGGTCCAGGACCCGGTCCTGGTCCAGTTCCTGATGCCAGGCCGCGCAGGCGGCACCGAGCGCGCCGCCGGCATCGCCCGCCGCGGGCTGGATCCAGATGTCCTTGAAAGCGCCGTCGCGCAGGATCTTGCCATTGGCCACGCAATTCAGCGCCACGCCGCCGGCCATGCAGAGATTGGGAATGCCGTATTCCGCCGCCAGATGCCGCGCCATGGTCAGAACGATTTCCTCGGTGACCGCCTGGACCGAGGCCGCCATGTCCATGTGGAACTGTTCCAGAAGCTCGCTGTCGGGTTTGCGCACCGGCCGGCCGAACAGTTCGGAAAACCGCGCATTGGTCATCGTCAGCCCGGTGGCATAGTTGAAATAGCGCTGGTTCAGCCGGAACGAGCCGTCGGGCTTGAGATCGACCAGTTCCTTCAGGATCAGATCCTTGAAACGGGGCTCGCCATAGGGCGCCAGGCCCATGACCTTGTATTCGCCGCTGTTGACCTTGAAGCCGGTATAATAGGTGACCGCGGAATAGAGCAGGCCCAGGGAATGCGGAAAATGGATTTCCTTTTTCATCTCCAGGGATTTGCCGCGGCCGATGGCGACGGTGGTCGTGGCCCATTCGCCGACACCGTCCAGCGTCAGCACCACGGCCTCGTCAAAGGGCGAGGGGTAAAAGGCGCTGGCCGCATGGCTCATGTGGTGTTCGGCAAATAGCAGCTTGTCGCGGAACTGCGCCTTGGGATCGATCCCGCGCAGCTCTTTCAGGATCAGGTCCTTTTGAAACAGCTTTTCGCGGATCCAGACCGGGATCGCCATCTGGAAAGACCGGAACCCCCGCGGCGCATTGGCCAGATAGGTTTCCAGCAGGCGCTCGAACTTGAGGAACGGCTTGTCGTAAAACGCCACATGATCCAGGTCGGCCAGCTTGAGGCCGCCTTCTTCCAGCACGTATTCGATCGCCTTGCGGGGAAAGCCCGCATCGTGCTTTTTCCGGGTAAAGCGTTCTTCCTGCGCGGCTGCCACGACCTGCCCGTCCACCAGCAGCGCGGCCGCGCTGTCATGATAGAACGAGGAAAGACCAAGGATGGCTGTCATGGGCGTCCACCTTCAAGTTGGGAAAAGTACCGCGCGCGGGCCGGGGCCCGCCCGGGTCTCAGAACACGGTATAGATGAAGGGCGCGATCGCCGAGCCCTGCGTCAGCACGATCAGCCCGCCCAGCAGGACCATCATCAAGAGGATCGGCAGCAGCCAGAATTTCTTGCGGGCTCTCAGAAAATCCCAGAGTTCGGCGACAAAAGACATTGGCAAGCTCCCTTACCTGACGGATGTTTCGTTATTCAGAATTGCTTGCGCATCGAGGTCGGGGCGAGGTCGGCCTTGTCCCGGTCGATCCAATAGCTTTCGGCCGCCGGATCGAACGTCTGGTTCAGCGGATCCGGGTGCCGGATCCGGCGGATCAGGCCGATCGGCGTGACCGTCACGAAAAAGATGATCCCCATGACGATCGGCGAGACGATCTTGCTCAGCAGCATGCCAAACTGAAACCACAGGCGGTTCAGGGGCCGCAGCACATCCGGCGCCAGAAACGACAGCGCCAGAAAGACCGCCGCGATGATCAGCGCCCAGATCCGGACCGGCCCGCCGCCCAGGACCGGCCAGAACGCGATCAGCGCAAAGACAGCGGCGAACACCAGGCCAAAGGACCGGTTCGACCCCATTTCGACTTCGGTATGTGCATTCACGTCGGACATGCCGCGCGCTCCTTAATTTTCGATCACGGGGGCCAGGGCCTCCGCAATCACCTTGTAGCCCGCCGCATTCGGATGACCATCCGTCGGCGGATAGATGTTGCCGGTTTGCAGGGCCTGTTCCAGAACCGGCCGCAGATCGGTGCGGGCGATTCCGGCCGCATCCAGAATAGCCGCAAGCTCCATCTCTATGGCCTCAAGGTTACCGGCAAGTTTCCGCATGTCCTGTTGCTGGGCGGGCGTCAGATCCGCCGCGGCGATCCCCGCGAACACATGTTCGCGCACCGGCATGACCGCGACATGCAGCGCAATCCCCTGTTCGGCGCAATAATCGGCCATTTCGGTCAGCGCCCGTTGCGTGATCTGCAGCGCCTCGCGGATGCGCGGATCGTCGGCATCGACGAATGTCAGCTTCTGCAGCGGGTCCAGCACGATCTGTGCCCCCAGATGGTCATAGGCAAAGGCGGTGCCCGATCCCGCCAGGCGCTCGCGCTCGCGGATACTGTCAAACAGCGGGGTCTGCGTGATCATCCGGTACAGCACCGAATGGCCCGCCAGCCAGTTCCGCAGCCGCTTGGTCGGCGACTCGCGGCGCGGCGCGGCCAGAAACAGGCCCGCATCCAGCTCCTCGGCCGCGGGGTTCAGCCGATAGTCCCGCCAATGCGCGTTCGAATAGGCCAGGTTGTAAGTGTCCATCAGATCGTTGCCGAGATAGATCATGACGATCACCTGCGCCGGGTCCAGCGCCGGCGCGCGGGTTTTCAGGATATGCAGGTAGTGCAGCGGCCCATAGCCGCCAAGCGCTGCGTTATAGACGCCGGTCCCGGTCGCCTGCTGCATCTGCGCCGGCCAGGCTTCGCGGGATTTCGCCATGATGCCGTAGGTCATGGAATCGCCGATGGCCAGCACCTCGGCGGTTTCCGGCACCTGCGGGTTGCGATAACCCCAATCGTCATGGCCGCCGGCCCCGGGGGCAATGCGGTGATTGAGCACCGGATCGGCCTCGGTCTCGATCGCCAGATAGTCCACCGGATCAAAGGCGATGCGCACCACCGCCTCGGCCAGCAGGACCGACACCAGGGCGGACACCATGAACGTCACGATATTCTTTAACAAAAAACGCTGAACCTCTGCGGGGGGGTGAAAACCGGCGCCACTATAGTGATCGCGGGTCCGGGTGCAAAAGGAATCGTATCGTTCCGGTTGTGTGTTGCCCTTGTAACGACAAATCCGCCCCGCAGGCGCCATTGCACCACCGGACCGGGCCTTTCCCGGCGCTTAGATCGCGCCGGCGCGGCTGAAGACGCCAAAGAAGTTGCCGATGACATTGCTGACGGTCAGGGCGTCGTTGATCGGCGATTCCGTGGCCATGACCAGATCGTCCGGGTTGATCCGGAATGTCCGGGCCGAAAACAGCCCGTCCGCGGTGGTCAGGTCCAGCGTGAACACCACCCGGGTCTGGCGCGGGCCGCGCACCCCGGCGCGGGTGGCCGAGGCGGGGTATTCGCGCAGGATCAACAGCCCCTTGGGATCGGCCTTGTTGTCCTGAAACCCGCCCATGATCGACACCGCGTCCATCGCCGACATCTCGTCCTTGGAAAAGATGTGCAGATCCTCTTCGCCAGTGGCGCCAAAGGACAGGAAATAGCGCTCGTCCTCTTCCAGAAAGACCCGGTCGCCGCCGCGCAGCAGCGTGTCCAGCCGGGGATCGTTCAAGAGCTTGTCCACCGAGGTGCCATAGATCCGCCCGCCCCGCATCAGCCGGATCTGCGGGTTGTTCAGGTTGGCGCTGATACCGCCGCCGGCCGAGATCAGCCCCAGCACGGTGTAGTTGCGGTCCGGCATCGGATAGGTGCCCGGCTGCAGCACGCCGCTGACCAGATCGACCGAATTGTTGCGCCCCTCGGTCATGCTCAGCTGCACCTGGGCCGAGGGCACGATCACCTCGAACGCGCTTTGCAGTTCCTCGCGGGCCAGGTCCGGGGTCAGGCCGATGACGCTGACATTGCCGACATAGGGCATGAAGATCGACCCGTTGGACGCCACCTCGACATCCGAAAGCTGGATTTCCTTCTGCTCGACCGAGGTCAGCAGCGAATTGTCGGAACTGTCCCAGATCCGCACGTTCAGCGTGTCGCCGGGCTGGATGATCGATGTGCGCGCGCCCGGGCTGGCGGGGATCCAGCGCAGTTGCTCCTGTTTGCCGGTGGCGGGCCAGTGCGCCACTGTCGGCAGGAAGGCCCGGGTCACCTGATAGAGCGCGAAATCGGCGGTCTCGCTGTCGGCTTCCTTCAGGATTTCCTCGCTGGCCGGGGCGCCGCCGGGCAGGCGGCCGCAACTGCTCAGCCCGCCCAGCAGGCCCACCATCACCAGAGTCTTGAAAAGGATGTGCATCGCGCTGTTGGCCTGTATAGGGGTGGGCGGAATTCGGTCGGCAAAATACTGTTACAAGGGACCGGGTCAACAGCACAGGGGTCAGATGCAGTTTCCCAAGGTTCTGGTTCTGGGCGCAACAGGTCGCATTGGCACGATCCTGCGCAAATGCTGGCCGCAAGGGCCACAGGGCCCCCTGTGGCAAAGCCGCACGCCGCGCCCCGGACCGGGCTGGATCGTGCTGGACCCGCTGCGCGACCCCGCCGCGCTGGCACGGGCCGCGTCCGGATGCCAGGCGATTCTGTGCCTGGCCGGGGTGGTGCCGGGCCGGGGGCAGACGGCGGATCCGCGGGACAATATCGCCCTGGCCGAGGCCGCCCTGCGCGCCGGGGCGGCGGCGGGGCAGGGCGGGGCGCCATCGCGGGTGTTCCTGGCCTCGTCCGCGGCGGTCTATGGCGCCGCACCGGGCCTGCTGCACGAAGACATGGCGCTGGCGCCGGTCTCGGATTACGGCCGCGCCAAGGCGGCGATGGAGGCCCGCGCCGCCGCGCTGGGGCGCGAACTGGGCGTGCCGGTCACATCGCTGCGCATCGGCAATGTCGCCGGGGTCGACGCGATCCTGGGCGGCTGGGCCCCCGGGTTTCAGCTGGACCGCTTTGCCGACGGCACGACGCCCCGGCGCAGCTATATCGGCGCGATCACGCTGGCCCGGGTGCTGGGCGAGCTGCTGGCCGCCGCGGACCTGCCGGATGTGCTGAATATCGCCGCCCCGGGCGCGATCCGGATGGGCGCCCTGCTGCAGGCCGCCGATCTGGACTGGACGCCGCGCCCGGCACCGGATACCGCCATCCCCGACGTGCGGCTGTGCACCGACCGGCTGCAGCGGTTCACCCGCTTTGCCCCCGCCGACAGCACCGCGGCGGCGATGGTGGCCGAATGGCGGCGGCTGACGTCCGATCCGGACGGAACCGACAGGGGACGGGCGGAAACGGAATGACCTGGCGCAAACGCATCTTCGACCTGTTCTTTGCCAGCCTGCTGGTGGTGATCCTGGGCCCGGTGCTGATCGGGCTGCTGCTGTGGCTGCTGATCCGCCAGGGCCGGCCGCTGTTCTATGTCGCCGAGCGGATGAAGGGGGTGGACCGGCCCTTTATGCTGTGGAAGCTGCGCACCATGACGGTGGTGGACACGGATTCCGGCGTGTCCGGCGGGGACAAGACGGCGCGGATCACCCCCGCCGGAGCCTGGCTGCGGGCCCGCCGGCTGGACGAGTTCCCGCAGCTCTGGAACATCCTCAGGGGCGATCTCAGCTTTGTCGGCCCGCGCCCGCCCCTGCGCCAGTATGTCGAGGCCCATCCCGAGATCTATGCAAAGGTGCTGAAATCGCGCCCCGGGGTCACCGGGCTGGCCAGCATCGTCTATCACCGGCACGAGGACGCGCTGCTGTCGCGCTGCGCGACCCCCGAAGAGACCGACGCCGTCTATGGCCGCATCTGTGTGCCGGCAAAGGCACGGCTGGACCTGATCTATCAGCGCAACCAGAACATGTGCTACGATTTCGACCTGGTGTTCCAGACCATCGGCAACCTGTTTGCGCGGCGGCGCTGAACCGGCGCCCGCGGATCGGCGTATTTTTCGGCATTTCCGCCACGTCCGCCGGTTTTGGTACGGGGTTTCAGCGATTTGTCGCCAAAAGGGATTTTGAAACCCTGTACATATGTCATAATGCATCCCAACCTTCCGGGCGATGGCCTGGTGACCCGCATTCGCGCCACCGGCCCCGTCACAGAACCGGCGTCACGGCAGACGGGGCCCGGACACCGCGCCATACCGACACCGTCGTGGGGACAGCGACTGAATGTTGAACTTGATCCGGTCTTTGACGCGCAAACAGAAGGGCTATGTCTTCCTGGGCATCGATCTGGTTCTGGTGCCGGTCGCGCTGCTGTTCACCTATGCGGTGCAGGCGCTGCCGGGTTCGGCTGTCGAAACATTGCTGCAGACCCTGCCCATCCTGCCCTATCTGCTGGCGCTGACCGCGGTGCTGGCACTGTGGCTGGGCCTGCCGAACGTTCAGCTGAAAGCCTTTGAGGGCCATGCGGTCCGGCTGACCGCGATCCTGTCGGTGGGGCTGGCCGGGGCGGCGGCGGCGCTGACGGAATTCGCCGGGCTGCACCAGCCGCCGGGCACCCATGTGATCTTTGGCATCAGCTATTTCATGATCCTGGTGACCTGCCGGGTGATGCTGTACCAGGTGGTGACCGTGATCTATCGCCGGGCCGAGCCGCGCTGCCGGGTGCTGATCTATGGCGCCGGCACCACCGGCACCCAGCTGGCCTCGGCGCTGCGCGCCCACGAGGGCATCGACCCGGTGGCCTTTGTCGATGACAACACCTCGCTGCAGGGCATGCGGCTGGTCAGCCTGCCGGTGTTTCCGCCGGCGCGCATCGCCGAACTGGTGCAACAGCGCCAGATCCACCGGGTGCTGCTGGCGATGCCCTCGCTCAGCCAGCCGAAACAGGCCCAGATCGCCCGGCGGCTGCAAAAGATGGGGCTGGAGGTGCAGGCCCTGCCCAGTTTCGCCCAGCTGATCGGCGAAGAGGCGCTGATCGACAAGCTGACCCCGGTCTCGCCGCAAAACTTCCTGGGCCGCGAACATCGCGCCGAGGGGCTGGGCACGGCCTGTGACAGCTATGTCGGGCGCGCGGTGCTGGTGTCGGGCGCGGGCGGCTCGATCGGCTCGGAACTGTGCCGCCAGGTGCTGGCCTGCCAGCCGGCGCGGGTGGTGCTTTATGAACTCAGCGAACTGGCGCTTTATACCGTGCATCAGGAACTGATCCAGCTGACCGAGGGCACCGGCATCGAGCTGGTGCCGGTGCTGGGTTCGGTTACCGATCCGCGCCAGGTCAGAAAGGTGCTGCAGGACCACGCCGTGCAGGTGGTGCTGCATGCCGCCGCCTATAAACACGTACCACTGGTCGAGGCCAACCCCCTGGCCGGGCTGGCCAACAACGTCTTTGGCACCCAGACCCTGGCGCGCGAGGCCGCCGAGGTCGGGGTCGAGCGGTTCATCCTGATCAGCTCGGACAAGGCGGTGCGCCCGACCAACGTGATGGGGGCCTCCAAACGGCTGGCGGAACTGGTGGTGCAGGATCTGGCCACGCGCCATGTCGACACCGTGTTCACCATGGTGCGGTTCGGCAACGTGCTGGGCTCATCCGGTTCGGTGGTGCCGCTGTTTCAGGACCAGATCAGCCGCGGCGGCCCGGTCACGGTGACCGACATCCGGGTCAAACGCTATTTCATGACCATCCGCGAAGCGGTGCAGCTGGTCCTGAAGGCCGGGGCCGAGGCCCGCGGCGGCGAGGTTTTCGTGCTGGACATGGGAATACCGATGCCGATCATGAAACTGGCCCGTCAGGTGATCGAAAGCGCCGGTTACACGGTGCGCGATGCAGACAATCCCGAGGGCGACATCGAGATCGAGATCATCGGGCTGCGCCCGGGCGAGAAGATCGAGGAAGAGCTGACCCTGAACCCGGACCTGATCGGCACGCGCTATCAAAAGATATTCTGCGCCCGCGAGGATTACCTGAGCGAGATCGAGGTGGCCGGGGTGCTGCGCGGATTGCGCCAGGCGCTGGTGGCCAGCGACGAAGAGGCCGCGCGCGGCGTCATCACCCGCTGGGTCGAGGGCTATGCGCCCAGCGAGGCCGGGCGCAAAAGCTCGTGACGGGACCCGCAGGACCCGCGCCGGGGCGGGGGCTTGTTGCCGCAAGACCGCGATCCCGCCGAAACAGCGCCGCGCCGGCAGCAGTCATTGATCACCCGGACCGCTTTGTGATCTAAGCAGGCAGGAATTCCGGCAGCACTTTCGGCAGTCAAAGCAGGCAAAAGGCGACCCTCCCGTGATTTTTCCCGTGATTCTTCGCGTGTCGATCCGGCGCGGGCTTCCCCCCGGTCGGGCCGGCATGTCCCTGGCGGCGGCGCTGGCTTGCGGCCTGCTGCTGAACGGATCCGGGGCGGGGGCCGAAACCGGGGCGGGGGCCGAAACCGGAGTCGGCGCGCAGCCCGGGATCGCCGCGGAACCCGGCCTGCTGCCGCTGCCCGCCCCCAGCCTGAATTTCTATGGCTCGCCCGGCGGGGTCGACATGCCCTCGGCCGAGATGCTGCCGGACGGGCAATTCGTCACCGGCATCTCCTATTTCGGCGGCCAGACCCGGTTCAATCTGACCTTCCAGGCCACCCCCTGGATGTCGGCCAGCTTTCGCTACAACAGCATCCAGAACTGGAACATGGGGGGCTTTGGCACCTATTACGACCGCAGTTTCGACGTGCGGTTCCGGCTGCTGCAGGAAGGCCGCTACGTTCCGGGGGTCGCCCTGGGCCTGCAGGATTTCGCCGGCACCGGGATCTATGCCGGTGAATATATCGTCGCCACAAAGACATTCGCCACCCCGGGCTGGGGTGCGCGCGCCGGTCAGGACGGGCAGCTGAAGCTGACCGCCGGCCTCGGCTGGGGGCGGCTGGGCAGCCATGGCAGCATCGGCAGCACCGGCTCCCGCCCGCCCTATGACCCGAACGGCCGGGGCGGCGAGCCCGCCTATGACCAGTGGTTCCGCGGCCCCTATGCGCCCTTTGCCGGGCTGGAATGGCGGCCCAATGACAAGCTGGGGCTGAAGCTGGAATATTCCAGCGACGACTATGTGACCGAAACCCAGACCACCTCGGTGTTCCAGAAGAAATCGCCGTTCAATTTCGGCATCGAATACCAGGCCAGCCAGCGCACGCGGCTGGGGGCCTATTATCTTTACGGCAGCGAGCTGGGGGTGAACCTGCAGGTGCAGCTGAACCCGAAACAACCGGCGACCCCGATGCGTGTCAAGGCCCCGCAACCGGTGCCCCAGCGCCCGGCGCGCGACACCAACCCGGGTCTCTGGGACACCGGCTGGACCGCCAGCCAGAGCGTGAAACAGCAGTTGCGCGACATCCTGGACCCGGTGCTGCGCGCCGACGGGCTGGTGCTGGAAAGCCTGACGGTCAGCGCCGATACCGCCGAGCTGCGCTTTCGCAACCTGCAATACATGTCCTATGCCAACGCGGTCGGGCGCGCGGCGCGGGCGCTGGCGCGGGTGATGCCGGCCTCGGTCGAGACCTTGCGGCTGGTGCCCCTGTCAAACGGCATGGCGCTGTCGGCGACGACGATCCGCCGCTCGGACCTGGAGGCGCTGGAATTTGACGGCAACGCCACCGACGCGCTGCTGGCGGTCACCGCCTTTTCAGACGCCCCGCCACTGGCCACGGCGGCGATGCCGGCGGCCGATCTCTATCCCGATGCCAGCTGGTCGCTGGCGCCCTATTTCAGCCCGGCCTATTTCGACCCGGACCGGCCGTTCCGGCTGGATGTCGGGCTGGCGCTGCGCGGCAGCTATCAGCCGGCGCCGGGCTGGATCATCTCGGGCAGTATCCGCCAGCGCATCGCCGGCAACGTCAAGGACGGGCGGGCTTCGAATTCGGTGCTGCCGCATGTGCGCACCGACCAGGTCGAATATGCGCAATATGACACCACGCTGAACAACCTGTTCGCCGCCAGACAGTGGCGCCCCGGGCGCGATCTCTATGCCCGCGTCACCGGCGGCTATCTGGAAACCATGTATGGCGGTCTGTCCGGCGAAGTGCTGTGGAAACCGGTCGGCAGCCCGCTGGCGCTGGGGGTCGAGGCGAATTACGTGAAAAAGCGCGATTTCGACCAGCTGTTCGGGTTCCAGGATTACGATGTCGTCACCGGCCATGCCTCGGCCTATTACGATTTCGGCGGTGGCTATCTGGGACAGGTCGATATCGGCCGCTATCTGGCCGGCGATATCGGCGCCACCTTCAGCCTGGACCGGGTGTTTGACAATGGCTGGTCGGTGGGGGCGTTCTTTACCAAGACCGATGTCTCGGCCGAGGATTTCGGCGAAGGTTCCTTCGACAAGGGCATCAGGTTCCGGATCCCGATCGCCTGGTTCCTGGGCAAGCCCAGCCGCCAGGCCTTTGGCACCACCATCCGCCCGGTCCAGCGCGATGGCGGGCAGAAAGTCAACGTGCCGGGACGGCTGTATGGCCAGGTGCGCACGGCGCATCAGGCAGCACTGACCGGTCAATGGGCGAGGGTATGGGAATGATCGGCCTTTTGCGCCGGCTGGCGGTTCTGATCCCGCTGCTGGGCCTGGCCGCCTGCAGCGGCGGCACCGACGCGCCCACCCTGCAGCTGCAGGTGATCGAGGCCGCCCGCGAGGCGGTCACCGCACGCACCGCCCCCAAACCCGAGCGCCCGCCGCTGACCCGGGCGGTGCTGGACACGCTGGACGGCGCGTTCCTTGAGGTCACGCGCGAGCGCGACGCGTTGACCGCGTTCCTCTATCCCAGCCTGCAGCGGCGCGACAATGCCGCCGGCGGGATCACCGTCTGGCGCACCGAGACCAACGAGACCGTGACCGTGCGCGGCGGGGTGCTGATCGCCACCCGCGGTCTGGGCGGCGATCTCTTGTCCACCGAGCTGCGGATCGCGCCCGGCGGGCTGGGGCCGGCCTCGGGCCAGCGCGTGCTGCACGTGGCCAATGCCGATAACAAGCAGGTCAGACTGGCCCTGGCCTGCACCGTCACCGACCGGGGGTCCACAACCATAGAGATCATCGGCCTGACCCTGGCAACACGGCATCTGCAGGAACGCTGCGACGGGGCCGGCGGCACGGTCACCAACGATTACTGGATCGATCCGCGCGCGCAACTGATCTGGCAATCGCGGCAATGGGCCGGCCCGCATATCGGCTATCTGCGTCTGCGGCAGGTTACGAAATAGCGGGTTTCCCGCATGGGTAGAATCACCCGGGGCGCGCCCCTCCGCCCGGGAAAAACTGTTGCAATTGCGACAAAAAAAGTGGTGACAACGCACAACAGGCCCGTCTGCGTGATTGAAACGCTGCGAAAACTGCGGTACGTATCGGGCAAGACTCCATTCAATGACTCAACCAGCAAGGGTTCTGAACCATGAAAAAGACGATTGCAGCGCTGATCCTCGGCACAATGGCCCTGTCCACGACCATGACGCCGGCCCGCGCACAGTCGGCGTCGGTTCCCGCGGCTCTGGCCGGCAGCGGCCTGACCGCCGCCACTGCAGGCGCGATCGCCGCTTTCGTGATTATCGCGGGTGTCATGATTGCCAACGACGATGATAACACCAGCACCACCACCTCGACCAACTAAGACCGGGCGGCCGGGCGAACCGGAATTCAGGCCGGACCTTGCAGGGTCCGGCCTTTTTGCCTTTGCGGGTGCCAGATCGGATCGCGCCCAGGCCTCAGCACGATCCCCCGGCCTGTTCTCATTGGGGCAGAGTGTGACACTTCTACTTTGCAGATGTGGGACACTTTAACTTTGCGCGCACAAAAAACCGCGCTGTAATCCATGTTATGTGAAAACATGGGGATATCCGCAACCGCACGGCATAGCATAAGGTGACCGTCCCCAATTGAGGCGAGGCGGTCTGTTGGATTTATGCCCCGGGCATTGCCATCTTCCGGTTCATTTGTCCGGAAGGCTCGTGAAGTTCGTCCGCGACAAATTCAAAGCCGTAGCGTTCATAAAACGGACGCCCGACAACATTGTCGCGGAAGACGTCAACCTTCAACGGCCCCTTGAGCGCGCATGCGTGATCCACGAGCACCCTGCCGTACCCTTTCCCATGCAGCGATGGGTCGAGGAACAGGCCACCGATTTCATTGCCAAGCAATGCGATGAAACCGGCCACGGCACCATCTTTTTCCAACACGTATGTCTCCGCGTTGCAAAGATATATGTCGCGCATCGCCTGATGCACTTCGGCCACGAACTCTGGCGCGAGAAATGGATGCGCAAGCGCGTTCGCTTTCTGCCAAACGGCAATCACGGGTTCGACATCATCGGCGCGATAGGGACGGATAGAAGGGTTGGTGTCTGTCATTGTCCTGTGCTTTCTTATCTTTGATCGAGTTGCGCGCGAACGGATTTGATCCCCAACCGCGACGCGCGGTAGGGATGTCCGTTTTGCGAATGGATGAAGCGCCGTTTTCGAAGGCGCTGGAACACGTCGAGCGTGCAGTCGGTCAGAACATGACCCTCTCGCGTGTAACATGTGATGTCGCGTATCTTGCCGTTTGCCTGTCGTTCGTAGTGGATAGCCCCACCACGAGCGAGCTCATGCAAAACACGCTGTTCGTGTTTTGAGATATTCAACGGAGTGTCTCGATTTCATGAGAGTGCAGAAACGGGCTCACTCAGCCTCGCGCGTGAGTGTCCCTATCTTGTCTGGCATTCCTGAAACTTGCGGTGTCAGGAACGGGCGTTGGCCCGGGACTCTTGCATAAAATCTCCATTGCATGAGGCAAACCGCCTCGCGCTGATCTGCACTTAGTCTTCAGTTGGAAAGAGAACAAGACGCCTCCAGAGACGGCCCCCGAATGTGCCGGGATTACCACGGTCGAACGGAGGACTGGCGCCATCGAGCGCCCCAAAAATCAACTGCGGACATCTGGCCGCCGGGGCGGCGCGTTGCGAGGCTTGCAGGGCGTCGGCCGCGCGCGCCCCTGCCGCCGAACCTGCGGCCACCTTGTGTCGCCGTTCAGGTTCTGCGTGGCCGGGCCCTTACAGAAACAGGAAATCGCCGGCGCTCAGCGCGCCGGGGTCCAGGCCCTGCAGCAGGATGGTGCCGCCGCCCGTGTCGATCCAGGTATCCGCGCCCCGGTCGGCAATGACCAGACCGGCATAGTCCTGACCGGCAATGTCGATCTGGATGCGGTCCTGGCCCGGCGCAAAATCGGTCAGCCTGTCGCTGCCATGCCCGGCCGCAAAGATGAACAGGTCGGCCCCGGCGCCACCGCTCAGCATGTCATCGCCGATGCCGCCCCGGATCACGTCCGCCCCGGCCTCGCCGTGCAG
>NZ_JBHUQE010000024.1:0-39246 GCF_042687825.1 Sedimentitalea sediminis
TTGCATGCCGGTTCACAGTTCTGGCGCATCAGCCTGCCCACACGCCGGTGCCCAACATCCAGGCCGATCTCTTTCAGCTCTTCCGTCATTCTTGGCCGGCCATAGCTGCCCAGGCTGAGACGGGGCGCTTCCTCGACAATATTTTCGTGGAACGGCTTTGGCGAAGCCTGAAATACGAATGCGTCTACCTGCATGCTCGGGAGACTGGATCAGAGACAAAAGCGGGCGTCGGAAAATGGATCGGGTTCTACAACCGCAAGCGACCACATTCCGCCCATGGCGGCACAACATCAGCCGTGGCCTATTGGCTGAGAAAAGACGAAATCCAAACCGATCAGCAGGAGCAAAGCGTAGCTAAAACTACGCCAGAACCTGTCCAAACATTGGGGAGTAGCTCACTGTGCAGACAAAACGGTCATTGATCGAATGTCAGCTCTCGACACGGATGGCTGCCGCGTCGTCGGACCATCAGCTTCATTGCCCGGCCACATCTCTTGATTGGGCGCCTGCGAGTTTTGCCAAAAGATAGTCCGCTACGAGGGAGACATGCGCTTCGCTGTTTGTCGACCGATGAACTGAGACGGCCACATCTGGCAGTGAGGGGAATCCCTCTCTGCCGTCGATGACCTTGAGACTTGCGGGGATAGTCGAAGCCTCCATCACCGACACGCTGGCGTTCTCGAGAATGGCCTTCTCCATCAGCCCGATACTGCGGGTGGAATAGGCCACGTGCCACGGTCGGTCGATGCGCCGCAAGGCGTCCAGGGCGATGTCGCGGCAGACGCATCCTGCTGGAAACAGCACCAGCGACAGCGGCGACGCTGGATCGTCCAGATAGTCCGGCGCAGCGACCCAGTGAAGCGGTTCGTATCGAGCTATCTCGCCCGCAACGGCATTCGTCGGGTGAGTTGCGACGACGACATCAAGGACCCGTGTATCAATTTGCGGCAGTAGATTGCAGGCATTGTCGCACGTAACTTCCAGCTGCAGCCTGGGATAGTCCCTGCCGATGGCAGAGAGGATCGACGGCAACAGGAATGTGGCATAGTCGTCTGGTGCTCCAATCCTAACCAGCCCTGCCGCTTCGGGCCGCTGGATATGTGAGAGCGCGGCGTCGGTCGCAGCGAGGATGCGATTGGCATAAACCAGCAGGGCCTCGCCCGCATGCGTGACCGCGACAGACTGACGGCTTCGGTCGAAGAGGCGCTTTCCGACGATTTCTTCAAGCCGCTTCACTTGAAGGCTCACCGCCGACTGGGTGCGGCCGACCGCTTTCGCTGCCTGGGTAAAGTTGAGATGGGCTGCCACGGCCACAAAGGACCGCAGAAGGTCGATTTCGAGGTCGCGCTTCATGTCTGGATAATAAGCAGTGCTCATCACGCTTAGCAAACCTATTCGTTTCAGAAATTCTTAAAGCTACCCTAACCTGATCTTGGAGGTGATCGGGATGTTGGGAATACTTGCTCAGAGCATGTTCGTGGCAACACGCATGTCACCCACGGCAACGATGGAACAAGGAGGGGATTGGCGCTTCGTACCGAAGCAGGAGGTCAAGGAGGAGTCCTTCGAACTGCGAAAGGAATATCGGCACATGCAATCAGCCGCGAAAAAGAAACTCTGCGAGTTCGTCCGTCTTCACCGAGCGCCTGGCGCGTTCCTGATGCCGAACGCCTGGGATGCCGGGACCGCACGTATCCTCGAAGGCATGGGCTTTCCGGCCTTGGCAACGACAAGTGCGGGGCTGGCCTTCTCGATGGGCTTGCGGGATTCCAGCGGCAGCCTGTCGCGCCAGCAGGTCTTGGACAATGCTCGTTCGATCGTCGAGGCCACATCGCTGCCCGTTTCCGCGGACTTGGAGAACGGCTTCGGTGCATCGCCGGAGGATTGCGCGCAGACCGTGCGCGAGGCCGTAACCGTCGGGCTGTGCGGTGGCGCTATCGAAGATGCGACGGGCGACCCGAGCGATCCGATCTACGATTTCGAGCTTGCTATTCAGCGGATACGCGCGGCTGTTGATGCAAGGCCTACGAAGAATTTCCTGATCACCGCCAGAGCGGAAAACTACATCTACGGCCGTTCTGATCTTGGCGACACGATTCGACGCCTGCAAGCCTTCGAACAAGCTGGAGCGGATGTGGTCTACGCTCCGGGCCTGCCGGACATCGAATGCGTTCGCGCGGTGTGTGAAGCGGTCACGGTTCCCGTCAACGTGGTCGTCGGGCTTTCCGCCACGACGTACACGGTAGACGATCTCTCGAAGACTGGCGTCCGACGCATCAGCACTGGCGGTTCGCTGGCGCGCGCGGCGCTTGGTGAGATGGTCCGCGCCGCGACAGAGCTGAAGGAGCGCGGAAGCTATTTTTACGCTGACAGGGCGATATCGGATGCCGATGCGGCAGATCACATGAGAGTTGTTCAGCGGGCCATGGGCTGATCCCGGGGATACCCAATGCCCACGGCAGTTGTTCGCAGCGCACCGACGAGTGGGCAGGTTCGGCTATCTGCTGCCATTTTCCACAACTCAGAATTTCCGAGGCTTTTGATATAATACTGCCCCTACCGGAATCGCCCCCAAGAGCGCGGGTCCAACTCACCAACGAACCAGCCAATAGCCAATCGCAGGCATCGTTTTCGCCAAAACCGAGGCTGCACTTTCGCCGCCCGCAGCCCAGATACGAAAGTTGCGGACGGAGTTGCTTGGTGCAGATACCGCTATCGCTGAAGCAGCACTCCGTCGCAGTCGCTGCACCCATGTGGTCGCAGCTCAGCAAGCGACGTCAGACCGGCCATTCCGGACCAAATGTTTTCCCGAACGACATGTTACTTTCGCTGAAGATGGTCTGTACAAACGTGATGCGGTTCTGCTGCAACCCATCGCAAGCACTGCAAGCACACCCGCATCGAAGCGGATGTAGCGTGTGTGGTCATTCGCACCTGGAAAAGCCCAAGACATAAGACCGCTCTTTTTCTGCGTGGAGTGCAGACACTTAAGACGCGGCAAAAAACTGAGTTGATGCAGTCCTCGCATGAAACTCCGGCTCAACGAGGCTTGCCAGTGAATGCAGTATTGATCGAACTCCGGGGACCACGGGAGAATTTCAATTGTGAAAAGAACTGCTGTCGCGAATAACCCGCCGGAACAAATGAAAAGGGACTGTCTGACTGCGTGGCAGATGACTCAGCCTCTTCGTTTTTCAATGAACGGTGATGAGAACAGAGGCCTCATGGGTATTCCGGGTTCTTCCATTCAGTTTGCTCCGGAGTCTTGCCCCGCGGCAAACCAAGATGAAGGAACCGATCCCTGGTACAAGAACGATGCTTTGGTCCTGCAAAACATCCGGTGAATGAGGCGCCAATTCCAATTCACTTTGCTTTCTCGATATTGGTCAAAACCCAGGATCGGTCAAAATAGGGTTCGGTGGGCGAGTAGAGCCGGAAATACGGGAACCAGGCCCTGCCTTCGAGGGTCGGAATCCAGTTGGCCTCTCCGACCTCGGGCGGTGTCGGGCCAAAATGAATACTGACACTGCCATCATCGTTGACGTCCAGATCCATACGCGAGGATTTGTCTGCAACGCCTTCCTTGTTGACGATCAGGGCGCGGGTCGCGACATCATAGACAGAGACCGACCAGAACTCGCCTGCCGGAACATCGGCTGGCACATTCAGCACATAGGATGTCCCGCCATCCAACCACTCGCCGTCGCTGTCGCGATAGGTTGAGAGATAGATCTGCCCCCAATTCGGTCGATCCGATTGCATGGCGGAGTCATTGGTAACGGCCTCGTAGAACCACTTGGCGCGGCCATCGAGCGCGTCATATGTTTCCCATTTCTGGTTGATGGGCGAAGTGGTCGCCACCTCCCAATGAGTGCCGTCGGAATAGAACGCGGCTTCGAGTCGGTCATTGGCGAAATCGTTGGCCTTTGCCATCGCTTCCCCGACCAGTGCCGCCTCTGACAGGATGCGTTCCTGCCGCCAAGTCGGATGGAAAGGCTTGCCCTGTTCGATGCCCAAAGGTTTCAGCATCGCCATGAAGAAGCGATCCCGTTCCTGCACCGGTTCGCGGCCCAGGATGTCGGCGAGGATCTCGAAATAGCCAATGCCGCGCGGATGCCAGCCCTGCCAGGGGCGCCCGTCGACCTCGATGATATTGGTGCTGTTGTCCTGCCCGATTTGCGAAACCGGAAAGATCCGGATCCCCGCCAGATCGGCCTTTTGCTGCGTCTCCTCCAGCGCCAGAAGGCGAATACCGAAGAAAATGCTGTTGGTCGGAGACTCAAAGACCTTGGCCCCTTCGATCACGGGCGCCGTCGTTCCCGGCGGATAGAAAACATAACGCCCGGGTTCAGTCATCTGCGTGATCCCGATCTGCCACATGGAGTGCGTGGCCCCACGCACCTTGGCGTCAGGCATGTCGATGACGACCGGGCCCGTCTCGGCCATGTTGATGAAGCTGAGCGCGTAAGGAGTGGTGGCGTTGGCGGTCAGCAGGCCGTATTTGTCTTCGAGATGCGGGTAATAGACGATATCCATGGACTGGGCCTGAAAATCAACTTCGTGGACCTTCTGCCATTGCGCGAAAGCCACGATGGGAATGGCCCAGATGTAGGCCTGAGTGGCGCGCTGGAAATCCATGACGTCAAAGAGGTGCGCCACAGTTTCGTCGGTCGGGTAGCCGCTTTCGAACTCGTGAGTGAAGGACAGCGGACCGACGCGGGTCTGGATGGTTTCCTGAGCGTAGGCCGCACTGGACAGGGCCAGAGCCGAAACGGTGAAGGCAATGACTTTACGCATGGCTGAAATCTCCCAATCAAGATCGCACCTCGTTTCATGGATGGCGATACCTGATGATAGGACCGCAGCGAAAAACGGGTCTATGCAGATCGTGCCAAGATTTGGGGTCTCAGGACGCAGGCGTCAGTGATGGCGGTATCGTGCCATCGTTTCCGATGGCAATTCGCCAAAATGCTCGCGATACCAGCCGGAAAACCGGCCCAGTTCGGAAATGCCCCACTGCATCGACAGTATTGTGATCGTCGCCGCGCGTTCAGTGTCGGAGACGATATCCCGGCGAATGCGGTTGAGCCGCAATTTGCGGATATAGGTTCCTGGGGTTTCGCCCAGCAGCTCGGCAAACGCCCGATGCAGGCTGCGCCGCGACGTGCCCGCTGCATTGGCAATTGCACCGATGGTCAGCGGCCCCTCGAGATTTGCGCTGATGAACTCAAGCGACTCAGAAACCACGCGAGCTTGCGCCGAGGGGGATTTCGGCTGCCGCACGTGGTTCGCGTCATGCCCAAAGTGGTCAATTACGGCAGCAAGCAACATCTCGGCGGTGATTTTTGCCTCGATCGGAGACACTCGGTCATGCGTATGTAGCCGCATGAAACCTCGCCGCAGCATGGCGGTGGTTGCCCTTGGTAACACGTCTCCGTCGATCCGCGTGCCGCCCAGGGCACGTTTGTCGATCACGACCCCGTCCTCGGCGGCAAGGTGTTCCAACAGTTCCATTGGCATTGACACCACAGCATATAGGTTGTCAGCCTCGTAAAGCGCGTGGTGTCCGTCGCCGGGATGAAACAACGCGGCGGAACCGTCCTGAATTTCACTATGAACCCAATGGCGGGCTCCTGGGGAGATCGCAAGCCCGGCACCCAGCGTCACCTGATCCTCTGACAGGGCGCCGTCCAGCAAAACCTTGCCCTGAATATGTCCTGACGAACATGTTATTCCGTCGAACTGCGTGAAGGTCAGGCTACCTGACACCGGATCATTCGACAGTTGCACCGCTTCAAGCCCGGCCCCCAGGACGGCATCGCTCAGGTCTTCGATGTTTCGAAGGTCTGCACGCTGCGTGACAGTGTTTTCCGAAATGCTGGCCCATGCGTTCATGTCGGCCTCATTCACCAATACAACGATCCAAAGTAACGCACGTTTTCCGTTCTGCATAGCTGCGCGGGTAGCTTGGCACAATCTGCATAGACGGCACGACCCTGGTCGCGGAACAATCGAACCAAAAATTCCAATCAAAAAAACAACCGGGAGTGACTTTCATGCGATCTCTGTCCAACTCCTTGGCTGCGTCAGCTTTGGCTCTGTCAACCCCTGCCGCGGCAAGCGACATCGTCGACGAGCAAAGCCTGATCGACACCTATATTCATACTTTGGGGCGGATGTTCGTGCTGAGGCAGGAACATATCGACTTCAACGAAGGCGGCTATGAGTGGAACGTCATGTTCCACCGCGAACCGGGCAAGGTGAGTTGGGCAAACCCCAATCTCGATGTCGCCTATGGCGAGGCGTGGGTGGCCGTGGACGAAAACAGTTGCACCCTGACCCATGTGCCCGAGATCACCGACCGCTCCTATACCGTCCAGTTCATCGACCCCTGGGGTGAAGTGGTGGCCAACCTCAACGAATTGCGCACCCCTGAGCATCCGCAAGGCACCTTCGCCATGTGCCTGGAAGGGGCGGATGTCGAGATTTCCGCCGAAGCGTAGTGCTGCGTAGTCAGTGTTGCGTGCCGCGTGTTGCGCCTTCATTGTCCCGTGTCCCGTGTCCCGTGTCCCGTGTCCCGTGTCCCGTGTCCCGCGTTGAGTGTTGCGCCTGCAATGCTGCATGGCGGTCAGTGGCGAAGGCCATGAACCTCTCCCTCAGTCTCGTCGCTCACCGCGTCCCGAGAAGCTTCTTCGCCCTCTGCGCGTGCTCCATACTGTCGTTGAGTCGCCCGGATTCCGGCATCCAGCCGTTCAAGGCTTCGACCCATGAGAGCTGCGACCTGAGCAACGCGATCATGGAGGCACGCATAGCGGTCCGCATCGAGGCCGGCGAAGGCGATCTCTTCGAAACGGTCGATCACCTCCTGCTGCTGGTCCTCGGTCGGGGCGTCCTCGCGGGCGAAGCTGACGACACCGGCGCGATAGGTCCACTTGTGCGGGCAAGCGTCGATCAGGTCGATCATGCCCTGGGGATCACCGCGCACGACCTCCGGCAGCGGCGCGCGCGTCACGGTCATGGGCTCGCCCGACGCATCGCGGATCAGATCGCGGTTGTCGTCACAGGCCGGCCCGCTGCGCGCGGTCAGGTATTCGACCGGCCCCGCACCGCCGCCCTTGCCGTTGGGAAAGAACTTGATCAGCAACCGGGCGGCCTCCGGTGCTGGGCGACGATCTCCGCCAACCGCCGCTCTATGCCGACCAACGCCGCCGCCACGCGCAGAGCCTCGATCTCGCTCGCCCGGCCCGCGCCGGTTGCAGCCCTCATAAGCTGGTCAGTTTACCCGGTTGTGATTGCAGGGACAATATCCGTCATTTTCGGTCTGTTCCGCGTTCTGCAAAGCCGGGTAGGCGGCGTCGAAAACCTCACCAGCATTGGTGCGGCATTGCCGTTCCTCGCGGTCGTGTTGATCTCATTGGGGATGATACTTTCCATCCCGGTGATCGTCCGCACTCTGACGGGCGACATGAACTCAGGTTGGGCCGCGTCGGCCGTTGGCACAGCGCAGAGCTTGCAACGGATGCAGGACCGGGCCGCCAGATTCAGAAAATGAAACCACAGGCGCCGGATCTGCCCTTCGATACTTGAAGTCTACGTGTAGCGACCTGCAAACATAATCGGCTCGACCTGCAATCATCCCGATTTTCGGTCCGAATTATTTGCAACTGGCCTGCAATCATCCGGCTCGGCTCACAATAAATACGAACAGGTTTTCCTATTTGTTTTCAATTGTTTGCCTTCTCATCGAAATATCCAGGCACTGAACGTAGATTCTTGGACGCGATTTCGAGACAATATTCTTCAGCGGTTGTGGCCCCGTGGATGGCCGTGCTCTGCTGCCTGGAAATCCCTCGTTTCCTGAACGGCCCAAGGGCGGCTTACCGCAATCCAGCCCTTGATGATCTGCGCGGCGAAGATGTTGGCTGAGCCCTTACTCGACATATTCGAGGAATTCCTCGATCACCTTGTTCAATGCGTCGGGCGCATTCTCCTGGGCAACATGAGATGCGTTTTCGATCAGTTTCATTTGTGCGTCAGGGAAACGTCCGTGAAGATTTTCCGCAAGCAGCCTGAAAATAGTCGGGCTATCGGTGCCAGCGATCAAAAGCACTGGTATTCGGATCTCTGAGAAAGGAAAAACTTTCAGATCTGGAAACCCGTGGTGCAAGGCCAACGCGCGGTCAGGACCGCGGTTCTCCCAAACCTGCGCCCGACGCTCCGTTGAAAGATTTTTGTAGTATCGGTTCCCCAAAACACCTCTGGCAAAGATTTCCACCGCCCGTTCCTCGTCACCGTGACGGAACGCTTTCTCAGCGGGTGCTACCGTGCCCCCGCCGAATTTCATAATGGCAAGTGCCAGTTGTGGCGAAGATATCAGAAGGCGCATCAGTTCAAGGGGCTTGGGCGGAATGCTCACATGCAATGAAATCGCCGGAGGTTCGATTAGGGTAAGGCTTCGAACCAATTCGGGAAACTGCCTTGCCAACAACAGGTCCACAAGACCACCCCACGAGTGCCCGACAACATGCGCCGGACAAGCATCGAGAGTACGCAGCAAACTGGCGAGGTCATCGACATGAGTTTGAATAGGATCAGGAGCGTCGTCGGGAATTGGGAAATTGGGCTTATGAAAGCGGCGACTGTAGGCGATTGTGCGAAAGCGTCGGGAGAACGTATCGAACTGATGCGACCACGTTCGCGCATCCGACGCGCTGCCGTGGACAAAAACCAACGGAACACCCTCACCATTTTCGAAAGTCGCGAGGGCGGTCCCGTTGATCTCTATTGATTTGGCTGCATTAAGATCCAGCATTTGCGGTATCATAGCACAGGTGGTGAATTCGAATAAGGTCCGCTCCGTCCGCTCACTGGCAGTCCAAGCCCGACCAGGCGAACGGCCCCTGTCTCGGAGATCCGCCGTTCACGCCCGACGCGGCGAACTTGCGGCGTGAGCCCAACCTGTGAGTTCGGTTTTGTCGCTGCGTGTGCATGCAGCGATAGAAATGCCGCGAGAGCAAAAGACTTGATCCCGCCACACAGTAGAAAAAGCGGTCATTGATGCAGGCCGCAGCGAGGATCGCGCCTCGAATTCAGACATCGCGAGACTTTGCTGCCTTTCCATCCATTGATTCGAGTGTCCCCTTGCGGTCTAAGTATGAACATCGTCGGACGACCAGCACTTCAGCAACAACGATGAGAGCGATGCCAGCCGGAGCAATGTGGTCTTGTCCTTCGGCAAAGACCAAATCTCTCCAGATCAGATCGCCCTAACTGTTCCATCGGTTCTGAAGCCCGACAACACCAATTTACGAGCGACTGACTTTACCAAAAGAATTCAGAACCATCCTCGTTTCCTTCTTGCGCTGACGCGCATGGTCAATTTCAAACAGCTTCTTTCCGGCCAACCAATGGGTAGACTATTGCGCCACGATATCCGGCGCGAACCAGGTGCCTTCGCGCACCTCGTTGGTGGGGCGGTAGCACCGGAAGGTCGCCGAGAAGCCGGAACCGGCCTCGGTCGGCAGCCAATTGGCCTCATTCACGCCCTCGAGCAGGTCCGGTCCGAAACCCGTGACAAGCGATCCATCCGTGTTTGTCGCCATCGGCGAGACATTGTTGAGGTTGTAGCGATCCAACGGGTTGTCGATCACAAGATAATCCGGCAGCCCGACCATCGTCACCGACCAGAATGCGGTGCAGACATCAGACGGGTTCTGCCCAGCCGGGAAGGTGATCGTGTAGGATTTCGATCCGTCCAGCACATTCCCGGCACTGTCGGCAGCGGCAGTGAAATAGATCACCTCGACCGTATCGTTGGCCCAGATGCCAATCCGGTTCACGATCATGCGCGACACGTAATCCTCGCCATAGGTGCCGATTGTATCCGTTCGGCCCCAGCCACCCTGTTGCGTGCCATAGCTTGCCGTGGCCTGGTCGACCGCAGGAACCCGATCGATGATACGCAGACGGTAACACTGTCGCTTGCGGCCGAGACCAGCACATCGCGTTCCGGAGATCCCGTCACGTTCATCGCCCGGTGCAAATCCAATACGACGGAGGCCTATGTCGTTTGGGGCGATTTTCTTGGTGACGATTCCAACGATGTGTATTCGGAGTGGAAGCGCGTCACCGTCCGGATCGGCGCGGGGCAAGCGAGAGAAGAGCGGTGGGGTGTGTCCACAGACCGCAACGCCACCTTTGCCCCCAGCTGGGCCGGAAACCTCCTGAAGGAACTCCTAGACGAAGACAGGCTTGTTCTTCAGACCATTCCCTATGGTGAGAACCCAAACACCGCGATCTTTGATATATCTGCGCTGCGCGGGGTGCTAGGGGAGTTGGCCGAGACGTGTAACTGGAGCTTTTGAGGATGCTTGGTTCGTCGCGCTGGCGTTCTAAGGCTTTTGTCGTGCCACTGTCATCACCCGAGAATATGGCTTGATCCACTTGGCCTTATCCGGGCTCAGCCAACCGATGAGCTCCATGATCTGACTGTATTCCTTAGTGATGTTGCGGTGCATGATCGGCTCATGGTGGAAAATCCGGTTCCGAAACTCACGGACATCATCGCATCTCTTGTAGAGGGCGGCGTAGGTGACTGCCGACGGCAGATCTGGGAAGGCAGCATTCAGGTTCGGCCAAAACACCGGTTCGTGTCTTGGTAGGAGCATGTTGACCCAAAACCCGAAGTTGAGTTCAGCTGTCATTCCGCCCGAGGTGACAGGACCACGGGTTCTGAGTTTGTCACGGGCTGTCTTTACAATCCGCGTCCCATTCTTCTTGATCTGAAGGAGAAAAGCTGGGTCATCCCACCATGTTTGTCCATACAGTGCGATCAATTGTGTGCAGATGGTATTGCGAAGGCAGACCTCAGAAGCGCTCAAAACCGGGAAAAATGCTTCGCTCAGTTGGATGTTCCATCCATAAAGCGCTAGTGCTCGCTGCTGATCGTGACCAGCCTCTCTAAGGTACTTTGTCAGGCGCTCCTGAGAAATTATATTTGCAACCAATGCCTTACTGCTCCGCTCGGTCCTTAACGGGTCTAGACCGTTTTTCTTGACATTCGGGCGGAAATCACCCTATATTCACATCAATCGAAGACAACTTTAGGTCTTCAACCTCTTAGATGCCCGCGACAGCCTTCACCGGTCCTCGCGGGTTTTCGCTTTTTTGGGCATAGCTATAGCAAATTCGTTGCATATTCTACGGCGGACAAATCAGTGGCTGGTCTTTACGGTTTGTCGCTAGGCGCGATGACAACTCCGAGCGCGAACATTAGCTTTGAGCCACAACCGTTGCAGGGCCACGAGTTCCCCCGTTCGACATTACGCTCCCAGATATAGGATTCATCGCCGCAATCCTGTTTAGGGCATGTGGCCCGGACCTGTCGTGGCTCAAAGCGCACCTGTTGGGCATATGAGCCTGTCTGAGGTAGAGCGTTACACGCGCGCTGCTGATCGTGAACGAATGGTCAAGTTACTGGTAAGGGTTGCCTAAAATGGGACACGCTTACTCAGAAACGGGACACACCCGCGCAACCCGCTGTAAAATAGGAGAAAAAATCGTGCAATTTATGAAATGGCGACCCCGGCAGGATTCGAACCTGCAACCTGCCCCTTAGGAGGGGGCTGCTCTATCCAGTTGAGCCACGGGGCCAGCGCGGGTTTTATGAGGGATTTGTACCGGGGTGTAAACGCAGGCCGGTGAGAAACCCGGGGTTGCGGCGGCACCGGGCGGCGGGGCCCTGGTGCCGACCTTTCAGGTCGGTGCCAGCGATGCCGACACCGATCGAATCGACCGGGACGCGGGCAGCGGGGCCGTAAAGGCGGGCGGCCCTTGCTGGCGCGACCGGGACGGGTCGCTACATCGGGATGATTTCCGCGACTTCGACCGAGCCGCTGCCATCCACGACCATCGGGCAGCCCTTTGCCATTTCGGTCGCGGCGGCAATATCGGCGGCGCTAACCACAGAATAGCCCGACAGCGGGTTGGCGCCGCCATCCTCGGCCACACCGGCGGCGCTGACGGTCTTGGACAGGCCCACCGGCGCGCCGGGCTGCACCAGGGCCGCACCCATACCACCCATCCAGGCCTGCCAGGCCGCCATGACCTTTTCACCCTCTTCCGGGCTCTCGGGGGTTTTTCCGCCGTGATAGGCAAAGATAAATTCCGGCATGATATTGCTCCTCTGTTGAAATCCGTTCAATGCAAAAGCCTGGACAATTTGTTCAGGGTCGAGACCCAGCCTTTTTCGTGGCTGTCTGCCTGCGCGTCATCGCCCAGATCGCGGTGGTCGATGATCAGGCGCGACCCGGTTTCGGTCGCCACAACGCGCAGCGTCACGTGGCTTTCGGCGCCGCGCGTATCGGTATCGTCATGCCAGGCCCAAGTCAGGCCCAGCCCATGCGGCGGCTCCAGATGCGTGACCTGGCCCGACACCTTATAGCGTTGACCGTCGGCGTTTTGCATCACCGAGTACCACGGGCCGGTGCGGCTGAAATCCAGGTCGCCTTCGGGCACATGCATGCCTTCGGGGCCCCACCATTGCAGCAGCTTGTCGGCCCGGGTGATCCAGTCAAACAGCTCGTTTGCGGGCAGATCGAATGCGCGCTCAAGATGCAGGTCAGCCATTGCATTCTTCCTTTTCACGTCGGATCGCAGCGTCGAGCCGGTCCAGACTGGTCTCCCAGAAGGTGCGGCGCGACAATGTCCAGTCGGCTATCGCCCGCAACCCCTCGGGCCGCACCGAATACAGCCGTTGCGTACCGCGCGCCCGTTGCGTCACCAGCCCGGCCTGCCGCAGCACTTTGAGATGCCGTGACACGGCGGGGCCGGTCATCGCCGCGCGGGCCACCAGATCACCGGCGCTGCATTCCCCCTGATCCATCAACTGCTCGACAATCGCCAGGCGCGTGGCATCGGACAGGGCGGAAAAGGTGCTGCAGAGGGCGTTCATGCCCACTATTTAACACAATAGTTAAATAAGGTACAGCCGGAATGCCCACCCGGCCCGGCGGTCCGGTTCAGACGGCGAATTCGGCGGCGCCGTAGCCCTGCAGGAACAGCAAACCGGTCAGATCGCCAAAATTGATGCGCGTGTCGCATTGCGCCGCCACCGAGGGTTTGGCGTGCAGCGCCACGCCGGTGCCGGCGCGCTGCAGCATCCCAAGGTCGTTGGCCCCGTCGCCGACCGCAATCACCTCGGCCTCGGAGATGCCCAACCGCCTGGTGATCTGCTCCAATGCTTCGACCTTGGCCGCGCGGCCCAGGATGGGCTGCGCCACCTGACCCGTCAACTTTCCGTCCTGGACCAACAGCGTGTTGGCCCGGTTCTCGTCAAAGCCCAGGCGCGCCGAAACCGCCGCCGTAAAGGCGGTAAATCCGCCCGACACCAGCGCCGCATGGCCACCATGCGCCTTCATCGTCGCCACCAGCGCCTTGCCCCCGGGCATCAGGGTGATGCGTTGCTCCAGCACCTTTGCGATCACCGCCTCGTCCAGACCCGCCAGCAGCCCGACCCGCTCGGTCAGGGCACCTTCGAAATCCAGTTCTCCGTTCATCGCCCGTGCGGTGATGTCCTTGACCCGCGCACCGACGCCGGCCTCGTCGGCCAGCTCGTCGATACATTCCTGCTGGATCATCGTGCTGTCCATGTCGGCCAGCAGCATTTTCTTGCGCCGCCCCTCTGCCGGCTGCACCACAAGGTCGATCCGCAGGTTCTGAACATCCTCCCAGACCTGCCATTGATTCGCCGGGCGATCCTGCAGCGGGAATTCGGCGGCCACGTCCGGGGCCAGCCACTGCACCGCGCCACCGCCCCAGGCATTGCGCAGCGACTCGACCAGAGCCGGGTCCAGGCAGGGTGTTTCCGGGTTGGTCAAAAGGGTCGCGATATACATGGGTCAGTTTCCGATAGGCGACGGGAATGTCGCAATTGAGAGATCAAGCGGCGCTATAGCCGCGTTTTTCCACTTGTTAAACCCCGCGACCCGCCGTATCCCGTCCGCGGGACACCCCTCCCCAACGAGGGGCGAATATCTGAAAGGGTAGCATTCATGGCTATTGCACAACCGGCGACGCGGCCGGCCAATCCGCGCTTTTCCTCGGGCCCCTGCGCCAAACCCCCCGCCTTCGATCTGAACAAGCTCGCCGACGCCCCGTTGGGCCGGTCGCATCGCGCCGCCGTGGGCAAGGCCCGGCTGAAGGCCGCGATCGAAGAAACCCGCGAGATTCTGGGCGTGCCCGCCGACTACAAGATCGGCATCGTGCCCGCCTCGGATACCGGCGCTTTCGAAATGGCCATGTGGAATCTGCTGGGCGCTGGTCCGGTCGAGATGCTGGCCTGGGAAAGCTTTGGTTCGGGCTGGGTCACCGACGTGGTCAAGCAGCTGAAACTGGATGCGACGGTCAAGACCGCCGATTACGGCGAGATCGTCGATCTGGCGACCGTGAACTGGGATGCCGATGTGTGCTTTACTTGGAACGGCACCACGTCGGGCGTGCGCGTGCCGAGCGGCGACGCGATCCCGGTCGACCGCGGCGGACTGACCCTGTGCGACGCCACCAGTGCCGCTTTTGCCATGGACCTGCCGTGGGACAAGCTGGATGTGACGACCTTTTCCTGGCAGAAGGTGCTGGGGGGAGAAGCCGCGCATGGCATGCTGATCCTCAGTCCACGCGCGGTCGCCCGGCTGGAAAGCTATGCACCGGCCTGGCCCCTGCCCAAGATTTTTCGCCTGACCAAAGGCGGCAAGCTGATCGAGGGCATCTTTACCGGCGCCACCATCAACACCCCGTCGATGCTGTGCGTCGAGGACTATCTGCAGGCGCTTGACTGGGCTCGCTCGGTCGGCGGACTGCAGGGGCTGATCGGCCGCGCCGATGCCAATGCACAGGCGATCTGGACGTTCTGCGAAAGCCGGGACTGGATCGCCAACCTGGCGGCGGATGCGGCCACACGCTCGACCACCAGTGTCTGCCTGAAATTCACCGATGCCCGCATTACCGACGGCGCAAGCTTCGCCAAGGCGATCGCCAAGCGGCTGGAAGAGGCAGGCGTTGCTCTGGATATCGGTGCCTATCGCGATGCCCCCGCCGGGCTGCGCATCTGGTGCGGCAGCACGGTGGAAACAGCCGACATCCAGGCTCTGCTACCCTGGCTTGAATGGGCCTATGAAGCCGAAGTCGAGACACTGGCCGCCACCGCCTGAATTCAGCGACCCCGGTCCCGGGCCTGACCCGGGACCTCTTTCTTTCTTCCAGCCCCAGGAGGCCCCGGATCAGGTCCGGGGCGCGTAGGAAAATGACCAAACCCAAAGTACTCGTATCCGACAAGCTGTCCCCCACCGCCGTACAGATCTTTCGCGATCGCGGCATCGATGTGGATTTCGAACCCGATCTGGGCAAGGACAAGGACAGGCTGGCCGAAGTGATCGGCAAATATGATGGTCTTGCCATCCGCAGCGCCACCAAGGTCACCGAAACCATTCTGCGCAATGCCGACAATCTCAAGGTTATCGCGCGGGCCGGTATCGGCACCGACAACATCGACAAGGAGGCCGCCAGCAAGAAGGGTGTGATCGTGATGAACACGCCCTTTGGCAACATGATCACCACCGCCGAGCACGCCATTGCGATGATGTTCGCCGTGGCCCGGCAAATCCCCGAGGCCAGCGCCAGCACCCATGCCGGGAAATGGGAGAAATCCAAGTTCATGGGCGTCGAACTGACCAGCAAGACCCTGGGCGTGATCGGTGCCGGCAATATCGGCGGCATCGTCTGTGACCGGGCGCGCGGCCTGAAGATGAAGGTGATCGCCTACGATCCCTTCCTCAGTGCCGAGAAGGCGGCCCAGATGGGCGTGGAAAAAGTCGAGCTGGACGAGTTGCTGTCCCGAGCCGATTTCATCACCCTGCACGTGCCCTTTACCGAGCAGACCAAGAACATTCTCAGCCGCGAGAATCTGGAGAAGACCAAGAAGGGCGTGCGCATCATCAACTGCGCCCGCGGCGGACTGGTCGACGAAGAGGCACTGGCCGATCTGCTGAAGTCCGGCCATGTCGCCGGTGCCGCCTTTGACGTGTTCGCGGTGGAACCGGCCAAGGAGAACCCGCTGTTCGGTCTGCCCAACGTGGTCTGCACGCCGCATCTGGGAGCCGCCACCACCGAGGCGCAGGAAAACGTCGCACTGCAGGTGGCCGAGCAGATGTCGAACTATCTGCTGACCGGCGCGGTGGAAAATGCGCTGAACATGCCCAGCGTCACCGCCGAAGAGGCCCGGGTGATGGGTCCCTGGATCAAGCTGGCGGGACATCTGGGGGCCTTCATTGGCCAGATGACCGACGAGCCGATCCAGGCGATCAACATCCTGTATGACGGCTCGGTCGCCACGATGAATCTGGACGCGCTGAACTGTGCTGCGGTTGCCGGCATCATGAAAAAGGCAAATCCCGAGGTGAACATGGTCAGTGCCCCGGTCGTCGCCAAGGAGCGCGGCATCAAGATCAGCACCACCAACCAGGACAAGTCCGGCGCTTTCGATGGGTATATCAAGGTGACCGTGGTCACTGAAAAGCGCGAACGGTCCATTGCCGGTACGGTGTTCTCTGATGGCAAGCCGCGATTCATCCAGATCAAGGGCATCAACATCGACGCCGAGATCGGTGCGCACATGTTGTACACTTCGAACGAGGACGCGCCCGGCATTATCGGCACGCTGGGCCAGACCATGGGTGAAAACGGCGTCAACATCGCCAATTTCACCCTGGGCCGCGCCGACAAGGGCGGCGAGGCGATCGCGCTGCTGTATGTCGACGAAGAAGTACCGGCACCGGTTCGGGAAAAACTGGCAGCAACGGGCATGTTCCGCCAGATCAAGCCGCTGGAATTCGACGTCGCTTAATTGACCCTGTCAGGCCCCTGGGTACACCCTGGGGCCCGATGCTCTCGGGCCAGGGCGGTCCGGCGCCGGTTCTGACGCCGGCGCGCGTTCATCATCACCACACACAGAAACAGCTGCATCGACACAAGACTGAGCACAGAGCCAAACCGGACCAGCTTGTCTCCGTGATCGCGGATCGCCAGCGCGTTTCCCGGCACCAGAGTCGCCACCCCGCCAGCCGAAAACGCGAAATGCGCCCGCGGCAACAGCCCCTGCGCCGCCTGCGGCACAAGGTGATAGTAAAAGGCGAACACCGAAAACCCGACCCAGCCCAGCAAGTTCAGGTGCGCATGCGCCGGTGCCAGCAAGTGATCGTCGCCGCCCGCCATCTGGATGCCCCACCCCATACCCAGGATTACCAACAATATCGCCGTCAACAAGAATGCAGGCGACAGACCTATCATGGCAATTCCTTTCCAATTCCCGGACAACCGCACGCCCTGCGCGTGCCAATGTTGACCGAATGCCCCGGACGGGTCCGGCAACACGCCCAAAGCTGCATCGCGGTGTTTTCCCAATTTTTTCAACATGTTTTTCCGGGAACAGGATGGCGCATGAGTTGTTGTTCTTCACCGGCTTTGCGTTGATGCGCTTCTGCGTGACGGCTCGACGGTGCAGGCGGCACGACGGATCGGTCTGTCACAACCCGCCGTCTCAGCCGCGTTGGGGCGCCTGCGGAACAGCCTGAACGACCCGCTATTCGTGCGCCATGGCCAGCGGCTGCAGGCGACGGATTACGCACGGTCGCTGGCCCTGCCTCTGCGTCAGGCGCTGGAGTCGATCGAAACCCTGATCGCGGGGCCACCGACATTCGACCCGATGCAGGCAACCGAGACGTTCAAACTGTCGGGCAGCGATTTCTTTGCCGAGATGCTGATGCCGGCCCTGGGCGAGCAATGCGCGCGCATCGCCCCCGGAATTCGGTTGCAGCTGGTCGATCTGGTGCCCGGCGGTTTCTTCGAAACACTGGCCGGCGAAGACGTGGATCTGGCACTGATCCCGCAACCGACGCTGCCCGGCTGGGCCGATTGGCGGCCTCTGTTTCGCTCGCGCCTTGCGATGATTGCCCGGCGTGACCATCCGCGCCTGTCCCGGGCCGGTCTGCAACCGGGCATGGCGATGCCCATCGATCTCTTTTGCGCCCTCGGGCATATCCTGTTCTCGCCGCAGGGCAATTTCCGCGCCATGGGGGATACCGCGCTTTCGGCGGCCGGTCGCAAGTGGCGTGTGGTCATGACCGTGCCGGTTTTCTACGGGGTCTGCAGCGCAGTGGCCGAAAGCGATCACGGGGCATTGGTACAACATCAGTTCGCGCATCGGATCGCCACGAAGCTGGCGCTGGATGTCTATCGCCCGCTACTGCCCATGCCATTGCCATTGATCGGGATGATCTGGCACAAGCGGGTCAGCGGCGCACCGGCCCATGTCTGGCTGCGCGACCGCATTGCCGACCTGCTGGAGCCTTTGAATGACGCCGAGCCGCCGATCGATCCCACGCCCTGACCATCTGCGGGGCGACCGCGTATGAGCAACACGCCCATCTATGTCGTGGGGGACATTCACGGCCAGATCGATCAGTTGTACGAAGCGCTGGACCTGATCACGGCAGAAGGTGGACCCGAGGCCGAGATCGTGTTTCTGGGCGACCTGGTGGATCGCGGACCGGACAGCCGGGCGGTGATCCGGCTGTTGCTGGACGGATTGGCCGCGGGTCGGCGCTGGCATGTTCTGAAGGGCAATCACGACCAGATGTTCGCGCGCTTCATGGCCAGCGGCGAAACGCGGAATACGCGCGTCCGATCAGGTGTGGACTGGCTGCATCCGCGCGTGGGCGGGTCGACGACACTGGCCTCATACGGGTTGGACGACATCGCCCGGATGCGGCCCGCCGCGGTTCATGCCGCCGCGCGCCAGGCGGTGCCGGCGGAGCATGTGGCCTTTGTCGACGGGCTGACGCCTTACCATTTGCGCGACGACGTCCTGTTTGTGCATGCCGGAATCGCGCCGGGAGTCGCTCTGGCCGATCAGTCCGAGGAGGACCTCTTGTGGATCCGCGAACCTTTCCTGAGTTTCGCCGAACCGCACCCCTGGCTGGTGGTGCATGGCCACACCGCGCTGCAGATGCCGCATCATTTCGGCAACCGTATCGATCTGGATGGCGGCGCCGGGCATGGCAGGACGCTGTACCCGGCGGTTCTGGAGGGGCGCGACTGCTGGTTGCTGACCCGGGGCGGCCGGGTTCAACTGGTGCCCTGAGTCCGCCGACTCAGCGCCAGTCCAGAACCACCTTGCCGCTCTGGCCGGATTTCATCGCGGCAAATCCCTTTTCGAACTGATCCACGCCGAACCGGTGGGTGATCACCGCGCCGATATCCAGACCGTTCTGCAGCATCGCGATCATCTTGTACCAGGTCTCGAAAATCTCGCGGCCATAGACGCCCTTGATCGTGATGGCCTTGAAGACGATGCGCGACCAGTCCACCGGGGATTTTCCCGGCGGAATGCCCAGCATGGCGATGCGCCCGCCCATGGTCATCGCCTCGACCATCTGATCCAGGGCACGCTGATTGCCCGACATTTCAAGCCCGACGTCAAAGCCCTGGGTCATCTTCAGCCGAGAGATCACCGGCGCCAGTTCCTCGTGGGCGACGTTGACAGGCACCACGTCAGCCACCTTTTCCGCCAGCGCCAGCCGGTCCGGGTTGACGTCGGTGATCACCACATGGCGCGCGCCCACATGGCGCGCCACCGCCGCCGCCATGATGCCGATCGGGCCGGCGCCGGTGATCAGAACGTCCTCACCCACCAGATCGAAACTCAGCGCCGTGTGCACCGCGTTGCCCAGCGGGTCGAGAATGGCGCCGATATCGTCGCTGATCTCGTCCGGCAATGGCACCACGTTGAACGCCGGCAACCGCAGATATTGCGCGAAAGCCCCCTGTTCGTTGACCCCGATACCGCGCGTCGCCGGGTCCAGGTGAAACTTGCCGGCCCGGCTCTGCCGCGAGGTCTTGCCGATCAGATGCCCTTCGCCGGAACAGCGCTGACCGATCTCCAGCCCTTCGACATTGCCGCCGATCTCGACGATTTCACCGGCGAATTCATGGCCTGTGATCAGCGGCACCGGTACGGTCTTCTGCGCCCAGTCATCCCAGTTCCAGATATGGATATCGGTGCCGCAGATGCCGGTCTTGTTGATCCTGATCAGCACATCGTCGGGGCCGATTTCGGGTACGGGCGCCTCGACCATCCACAGACCCTCGGTGGGATGGGACTTTTCCAGCGCCTTCATCGTGTTTTTCATGCGATCACCCCCGTTTCGCGGCCTGCGGCATCAAACGCCGCCAATGCCTGATCCAGCGCGTCGCGGGTCAGGGCCGCGTTCATCTGCGTGCGGATCCGCGCCTGTCCGCGCGGCACGACCGGAAAGAAAAAGCCCGAGACATAGACGCCCCGTTCAAACAGCCGCGCAGCCATATCCTGCGCCAGCTGCGCCTCGCCCAGCATCACCGGCACGATCGGGTGTTCGCCCGGCAACAGATCAAAGCCCAGCCGTTGCAGACCGGCGCGCCAATAGGCGGCGTTTTCAAACAGCCGCGCGCGCAGATCGTCGCCCTCTCGCACCAGTCGAATGGCCGTCAGCCCGGCGGCGACGATTGCGGGCGGCAGCGAATTCGAGAACAGATAGGGCCGCGCCCGTTGCCGCAACAGGTCGACCACCGGTTGCGGTCCGGCGACATAGCCGCCAATGGCCCCGCCCAGCGCCTTGCCCAGCGTTCCGGTCAGGATGTCCGCCCTGACATCGAAATGCGACGGAGTTCCGGCGCCATGCGGCCCCATGAATCCGGTGGCATGACAGTCATCGACCATCAGGATCGCGTCGAAGCGGTCCGCCAGCGCGCGGATCTCGGGCAGTTTCGCCAGGTATCCATCCATGCTGAACACGCCGTCCGTGGCGATCATCACATGCCGCGCGCCATCAGAGCGGGCGGCTGTCAACTGCGCCTGCAGATCCGCCATGTCGGAATTCCTGTACCGGTACCGCCGCGCCTTGCACAGCCGGATGCCATCAATGATCGAGGCATGGTTCAGCGCGTCCGAGATCACTGCGTCCTCAGGCCCCAACAACGGCTCGAACAGGCCGCCATTGGCGTCGAAACAGGCGGCGAACAGGATCGAATCCTCCATGCCCAGGAACCGGGCCAACTGCGTCTCGAGCTGCCGGTGGATGTCCTGGGTGCCGCAGATGAACCGCACGCTGGCCATGCCGAACCCCTTTGGCCGCATCGCCCCGGTGGCGGCAGCGATCAGATCGGGATGATCGGCCAGCCCCAGATAGTTGTTGGCACACAGGTTGATCACCTGCCGGTCGCCGACGGTGATCTGTCCGCCCTGCGGCGAGGTGATCAGGCGCTCGCGCTTGGTCATTCCCTCGGCTTCGATCTGGTCCAGAACGCCGGTGATGTGGGTCAGAAAGGTATCGGACATGTGCAGCTCCTCCGAGTCGCCATCTACTATAGCGGAGACGATTCCGGAATAGGAGATTTCCGATTTCTCGGAAATTTTCCGCCATCGCGGATTTTTGCGCTCGGCAAGGCTGTGCTAGGCGCTTTTGACCACCAGAAAGGCCCGCGCCGCATCGTCCCGGGCGGCAATGCTGTGGGGCACGTCGCCGGCATAGCGCGCCGTATCCCCCGCCCCCAGGCGCTGTGAGGCGCTGCCCGAGGTCACGGTCAGCGCACCCGCGATCACCGTCAGATGCTCGCGCGCGCCTCTTGCATGGGGGGGGCTGTCAAGAATGCCCCCAGGTTCGAACAACAGTTCGTAGACCTCATGTTGCCCGGCCTCTTCGGGGGCGGACAGAATGCGAATCCGCACGCCTTGGCCCAGCTTGTCGATCGTTGGCACATCGTCGGCGCGAATGACCTCGATCTGTTCGACCGACGGTTCGCCATCCAGCAGCCCGGCGAAATCCACCTGCAGGGCGCGGGTCAGGTTCCACAGCGTCGCGATGGTGGGGCTGCTTTCGCCGCGTTCGATCTGGCTGACCATCGAGCGCGACACCCCCGAGAGGTTGGCCACCGCCTCGAGCGACAGCCCCTGCGCCCGCCGCGCCTCTTTCAGGCGCGCGGGCAGCAATGTCAGGATATCGTCGGAGTCTTCCGCCATGACGGATTCATGGCCCTGTCGGCGCAGCCGTGTCAATCGGCATGCTGCGATTGTTGGCGCAGAAAGGCACGGATTTCGGCGGTCACGGCTGCGGGTTGTTCGATGGGCGCTGAATGCCCCGCCGCAGTCAGGCGCACCAGCCGGGCGCCGGGAATGCGCGCCTGCATCCGCTCGGACTTTTCGGGAACTGTGGCCACGTCCTCGTCACCCACCAGGATCAGCACCGGTAGGTCGATCCGCCCCAACCGGTCGGTCACGCCCGACCGCTCGATCACGCCCCGCACCGCCCGTGTGATGCCCAGCCGGTCATTCGCGACAATCCGGTCGCGCCACTTCCGTCGCTCGGGCGCGCGCGCGGGATCGCTCAGAAACGTGGCACCGAACAGGATCGGCATGACCCGGGACACCACGATACGCAGACCGAACCAGCGCGCCACGAAATTCAGCAATCGGTACCGGCCGCGGTTCTCGGTCGGTTCGGGATCGGCCGACGTGTCCAGCAATGTCAGGGATTTCAACAGTTCGGGATGACGCAACGCTAGGCGCAGCCCGACAAATCCGCCCATGGACAGTCCGACGAAATGGCACGGGCCGGCGTCCAGCGCGCGGATCAGCGCGGCGGCGTCCTCGGTCAGCGTGTCCATGTCATAGCCGTCCGGGGTGACCGCGCTGCCGCCCTGACCGCGATGGTCATAGGTGATGCAGCGATATTTCTGCTGCAGCTGCGCGACCTGGGCGTCGAACATCCGGCCGCTGAACAGCAGACCATGGGAAAACACGATGGTTTCCGGCCCTTCGCCCAGGTCGGTAAAATGCAGACGGGTGGCGTTGATCGTGATATGCGGCATCCTGCAACGACCTTTCTGCGCGCGATGACCGGCGCACGCACCGGGTTGCGTCGATCCGGCGCCTAGAACAAGGCGATCAGCGCCGCGGCCAGAACCGCTCCGCCCAGGGCGCCGATCAGGCCCGACAGCAGAACCGGCCCCCAGGCCGACCGGCGCGGATTTTCCGGCTCGGTGGCCTGGCGGATCAGGGCGGCCTCGACCAGCCCGGGCAGGCGCGGGCCAAAGCGGGCCAGAACCCGCACGGTGCGCGACAGATCGCCGGCAATGGCGCGTGGGCCAATGGAATCCTTGATATAACCCTCGACCACCGGATGGGCGACGTCCCAGATATTGGTATGCGGATTCAGCGAACGCGCCACCCCCTCGACCACCACCATCGTGCGTTGCAAAAGGATCAGTTCGGTGCGGGTTTCCATGCCGAAGCGTTCGGTGACCTCGAACAGATAGCTCAGCAGCCGGCCCATCGAAATCTGCGTCGCATCCATGCCAAAGATCGGCTCGCCCACCGCGCGCAGCGCCCGGGCGAATTCGTCAACATCCTTGTCCGCGGGCACATAACCGGCCTCGAAATGCACCTCGGCGACGCGCGCATAGTCGCGGCGTATGAACCCGAACAGGATCTCGGCATAGACCCGGCGGGTATATTCGTCGATATGCCCCATGATCCCGAAATCATAGGCGATGATATCGCCGTTCTCGGCGACCTTGAGATTGCCCTGATGCATGTCGGCGTGAAAATAGCCGTCGCGCAGGGCGTGCAGCAGAAACAGCTTCAGAACCCGTTCCGACAGCAGGCGGCGGTCATGGCCGGCGGCGTCGATGGCGGCGTTGTCGCCCAGATTCACCCCGTCGGCCCAGCCCAGCGTCATCACCCGGCGTGCCGACAGGTTCCACAGGACCGGCGGCAACTGGAAACCTTCGTCGTTTTTGGTGTTGTCCGAATATTCGGACGCCGCCGCGCTTTCCAGCCGCAGATCCAGTTCGCCGCGCACCACGCCGTCGAAATGCTCGATCACATCCATCGGGCGCAACCGTCGCGCGCCCGGCGCGAACACATCCACGATTCTGGCGGCGAAATAGAAGGCATCGACATCCTTGCGAAAGGCCCGTTCGATGCCGGGGCGCAACACCTTGACGGCAACCTCCTGCCCGGTGTCGGCCAACCGCGCCTTGTGCACCTGAGCGATCGAGGCCGCGGCGATGGAATCGCTGAATTCCGAGAACATCTCGTCCACCGGCCGCCCCAGTTCGCGGGCCACCTCGGCCTTGGCCTCGGCCGTGGAAAACGGCGGCAGCTTGTCCTGCAAGACCCGCAGCTGATCCGCCAGGTCCTGCCCGACCACGTCCGGGCGGGTCGAAAGCACCTGCCCGAACTTGATATAGGCCGGGCCCAGCGCGGTCAGCGCCCGGGTCGCGGGCGGCATGTCCGGATCGCCCTTGTAGCCCAGCCACATGAACGGTTTGCCCAGCGCATGCGCCAGGACACGCAAGACGGGCGGGGCCTCGAAGGCGTCCAGAACCACGTTCATTGCGCCGGTGCGTTCCAGCGTGGCGCCCGTGCGGATCAGGCGGATGATATTGTGCGGCCCGCGCATGTCAGAGTTTCCAGCCGGAATGCAGGGCGGCGATGCCCATGCTCAGGTTGCGGTATTTGGCATTGCCGAACCCGGCCTGCCGGACCATGTCCAGAAAGGTCTGCTGATCGGGAAAGTTGCGGATCGACTCGACCAGATACTGATAGCTGTCGCGATCGTTGGCGATCATCTGGCCCATGCGCGGGATCACGTTGAAACTGTAAAGGTCATAGAGCTTCTGCAGCCCGTCATTGGGCAACTGGCTGAATTCCAGCACCATCAGCCGGCCGCCGGGGCGCAGCACGCGAAACGCCTCGTTCAGTGCCTCCTGTGGGCGGGTCACGTTTCGGATGCCGAAACTGATCGTGTAGACATCAAAGCTGTTGTCGGCAAAGGGCAGCGCCATGGCGTCGCCGACGACCCAGTCCAGACTGTCGGCCATCTGTTCCGCCTCGGCGCGCTTGCGCCCCTCGACCAGCATCGGTTCGGTCAGGTCCAGCACCGTGGCATGGCCCGCCCCGGCGCGTTTGAGAAACCGGAAAGAAATATCGCCGGTGCCACCGGCCACATCGAGCAGTTTCTGCCCCGGGCGCGGTGCCAGCCAGTCCATCATGGCGTCTTTCCACAGCCGGTGGATGCCGACGCTCATCACGTCGTTCATCACGTCATAGCGGGAGGCCACCGAGTTGAACACGCCCTGCACCCGCCCGGCCTTTTCGCCCTCGGGAATGGTCTGGGCCCCGAAATGGGTCGTTCTGTCTTTGCTCTGTACCATCTGCGCCGTGCCACCCGGTTATGTCGCCTTGCCGTCCTGCCCCTGTTATAGGGGCTGCGGGGCAGGCACAATGCGGCCCCGTGGATCAACATGGATCAACGAGGTCGGGATGCCCGAATTGCCAGAGGTCGAAACAGTGCGCCGCGGACTGGCCCCGGTGCTGGAAGGCCAGCGCATCATCCGCGCCCAGGTCAACCGGCCCGATCTGCGCTGGCCCTTTCCGCGTGATATGGCTGACCGCCTGAGCGGACGGACCGTGCTGCGGCTGTGGCGGCGGTCGAAATACATTCTGGCGGATCTCGACAGCGGCGAGACGCTGCTGGTGCATCTGGGCATGTCCGGCCGGATGACGGTGTCGGGCGATCCGCTGGGCCGGTTCCTGCATGATCATCCGGCGGCGCAGAAACACGACCATGTGGTGCTTCACATCGGCAATGGCGCGCGCATAACCTTTAACGATCCGCGCCGTTTCGGCGCCATGGATCTGATGCCAAGCGACACGGCGTCCCGGCACAGGCTGCTGGCGGGGCTGGGGCCGGAACCGCTGGGCAATGATTTCCATGAACCCGGCCTGATCGACGCCTTTCACGGACGGATGTCGCCGGTAAAATCCGTGCTGCTGGATCAGAAGACCGTGGCCGGTCTGGGCAATATCTATGTCTGCGAAGCGCTGTTCCGCGCCCGCCTGTCACCGCGCCGCAAGGCCGGTCGAATCGCCGCGCCCCGGGTCGCCGAGCTGGTTCCGATCATCCGCCAGGTTCTGACCGAAGCGATTGCCGCGGGCGGCTCCTCGCTGCGCGATTTCCGCCAAACCGATGGCGAACTTGGCTATTTTCAGCATCGCTTTGACGTCTACGGGCGTGAGGATCAGGCCTGCCGGACGCCCCGTTGCCCCGCAACGATCCGGCGCATCGTACAGTCGGGACGGTCGTCATTCTATTGTCCGCAATGCCAAAGATAGCTTGATCCGGTGTCCTTGCATGCTTAAGGAGTCGTGCCTGTACGGAACAACCGAAAGCACATCCCATGGCCTTTGAGACGATCAACGTCGAAGTTACAGACCACGTTGCCCTGATCAAACTGAACCGCCCCGACGCCCTGAACGCGCTGAACTCTGTCCTGCTGGCCGAGCTGTGCCAGGCCCTGGTCGAGATCGACGCCAACGACAAGGCGCGCTGCATCGTGATCACCGGCTCGGAAAAGGCGTTTGCCGCCGGCGCGGACATCAAGGAAATGGCGTCCATGGGCTTTGGCGACGTGTTCTCGTTGAACTGGTTTGCCGACGCGACAGATCAGATCATCCGGATTCGCAAGCCGATCATTGCCGCAGTGTCGGGATATGCACTGGGCGGCGGCTGCGAACTGGCGATGGCCTGCGATTTCATCATCGCCGCGGACACCGCCAAGTTCGGCCAGCCAGAGATCAATCTGGGCGTCATTGCCGGTCTTGGCGGCACCCAGCGTCTGACCCGCTCGGTCGGCAAGTCCAAATCGATGGACATGAATCTTACGGGTCGTTTCATGACCGCCGAAGAAGCCGAACGCAGCGGTCTGGTCAGCCGGGTGGTTCCGGCCAAGAAGCTGATGGAAGAAGCCATGAACGCCGCCCAGAAGATCGCGGAAAAATCGATCATCTCGGTCATGGCGGCCAAGGAGACTGTCAACCGCAGCTATGAAACCACCCTGTCCGAGGGCCTGCTGTTCGAACGCCGGGTGTTTCACTCGATGTTCGCCACCGAGGATCAGAAAGAGGGCATGGCGGCCTTTCTGGAAAAGCGCACGCCGCAGTTCCGCGACAAGTAAATATCGGGCCGCGCGCGCGCATCAAGCGGCGGTCAGTTTCCGGTTGGCAAAGCCCGGAAACTTGACTAGTAAGCGCCGCTATACATGCGCGTGCGGCCCGCTCAGGTCAGAATCATACCGATGAATCCGCCTTTCTGTCGGGTTGGACGTTGCGCTGAAAACGAACACGACTTGAACAAAGGTTAGATGACATGGCCAATTCGCCGCAATCCAAGAAACGTGCCCGCCAGAACCAGGCGCGGTTTGCCGTCAACAAGGCGCGCCGCTCGCGCATCCGCACTCATCTGCGCAAGGTCGAGGAAGCCATCGCCTCGGGCGACAAGGACCTGGCCGCTACCGCCCTGCGCGAAGCCCAGCCGGAACTGATGCGCGGCGTGTCCAAGGGCGTGTTCCACAAGAACACCGCAGCCCGCAAGATGTCGCGCCTGTCCGCCCGTGTCAAAGCTCTGGGCTGAGTAGCGATACCGTCGCGGTTGAAACCCTAGATTCGGAAAGGCGTTGCTTGGGCAGCGCCTTTTTTGATTCATCTAAAGGTTGTATTTTGCATCGTGCATTTATCGCCAAAGGAGTGTGGCTTTTTGGCCCTCGAACAGATTCTTTGCGCCCAATCCCTGAGTCAACACCAGAGTTTCGTTGCCGCTCGGCCTTCGGAATTGCTACCACTGTTCCAGCGATTCACTTGCTTGGGGGGACAGGCCGCTATCGAACGAATCCGAAGGGCATAGGGTTCTTACGATAGCGATTGTTGGACGGTCCGGCTGCCAAACCGACTGTTCCAGCCTGCTGCACCGACCGGCTACTCACCGGTTCGCGGCCCTGTCATACATGAGTGTGCAACGGAATATAGTCAGTTTGGGATCCTGTCGGGATGCCTGCAAACTTGGCCAATACCTTCACTGCGGCGCTTGGGACAATGCGCCGACGGTGCCGGCCGGTTCGGCTGGTGCGCCCTGATGACGTGCGACGTGAGTCCTGCCGGAATCTGCTCCGGTTTATGGAAAGGGACAGGCCGGAGGGTCTGATAATGGGATGCGTGAGGCGCTGCATGACACAAGAAAAATGGGGTCAACTCAGACAACGGCTGCGAAAGACGGTCGGGCAAAACAATTACACCACCTGGATCGAGCCGCTGGAATTCGCTCAACTGCAGGATGGCGTTGTGGTTTTCAACGTTCCGACGAATTTCATGGGAAATTACGTCAGCCAGAATTTCGCCGACCTGATCCTCTATGAACTGAACACAGCCGGCGAAACCGTACAGCGTGTGGCCTTTAAGGTCGCCGCCAACACACCCGCCCGTCCGCGGCCCCGGGTTATCGCCCAGGAAGCCCCGCCCGAGTCCGCGATGGATGATGCCGCTTCGACAACGGTTGCCACGGCCTCTATCGACACGATGCAGGCGGCACCGCTGGATCCGCGGTTCACGTTTGACCGATTTGTCGTCGGCAAACCGAACGAACTGGCGCATGCCGCCGCGCGCCGCGTCAGCGAGGGCGGCCCGGTCACCTTCAACCCGCTGGTTCTGTATGGCGGCGTCGGCCTCGGCAAGACCCACCTGATGCATGCCATCGCCTGGGAGTTGAAAGCCCGCAAGCCGGAACTGAACGTGCTGTATCTGTCGGCCGAACAGTTCATGTACCGTTTTGTGCAAGCGTTGCGCGAACGCAAGATGATGGACTTCAAGGTGATGTTCCGATCGGTCGACGTGCTGATGGTGGATGACGTGCAATTCATCGCCGGCAAGGACAGCACGCAGGAAGAGTTCTTTCATACCTTCAACGCGCTGGTGGACCAGAACAAACAGATCATCATTTCGGCCGACCGGGCGCCGGGCGAGATCAAGGATCTCGAGGATCGGGTGAAATCGCGCCTGCAATGCGGTCTGGTGGTCGATCTGCACCCGACCGACTATGAATTGCGCTTGGGGATCCTGCAGACCAAGGTCAAACAGTATCGCGAAAGCCATGCCGACCTGCAGATCGCCGATGGAGTCGTGGAATTCCTGGCACAGCGGATCTCGACCAATGTGCGGGTTCTCGAAGGCGCGTTGACCCGGCTGTTCGCGGTCGCTTCGCTGGTCGGACGTCCGATCGACATGGAGCTGACCCAGGATTGCCTGTCGGACGTGCTGCGCGCCAGCGAACGCAAGATCACCGTCGAAGAGATTCAGCGCAAGGTGTCGGACTATTACAATATCCGCCTGTCCGACATCATCGGACCAAAGCGCCTGCGGTCCTTTGCCCGCCCGCGTCAGGTCGCGATGTACCTGTCCAAGCAGCTGACCAGCCGCAGCCTGCCCGAGATCGGCCGCCGCTTTGGCGGGCGCGACCACACCACGGTGATGCACGGGGTCAAACGCATCGAAGAACTGAAGACGACAGACGGGCAGATCGCCGAAGACGTCGAGATGCTGCGTCGCGCGCTCGAGGCGTGACCTGAGCATCGCCGGCCGGGCCATTCGCGGGGCGTCGCCGCCCGCAAACAGGACCAGAGCGTGATGCCGCGCTCTGGTTGCGGGTTCAGGTGGCCGGATCGCTCACCCCCGGCGAATTGCCGACATGCCATACCCGTATAACGCAATTCCGGCGGCCCCTTGACGCCCGAATCATTCCGGCGGAAGACTTCACAAAAAACTTGTGCTGCCGGGGTGAACGGTTAGTTTGCCCTTCCCGGCCCCAACAGAGGATCGAAGGAAATGAAGTTCAGCATCGAACGCGGCGCGCTCTTGAAAGCCGTTTCTCAGGCGCAATCCGTCGTGGAACGGCGCAACACGATCCCGATCCTCGCCAATGTCCTGATCGAAGCCGAGGGCGACCAGGTCCAGTTCCGCGCCACCGACCTGGATATCGAGGTGGTCGACAAGGCCCCGGCCCAGGTCGAGCGCGCCGGCGCCACCACGGTGGCCGCCACGACCCTGCACGAGATCGTACGCAAACTGCCCGACGGTGCGCTGGTCACGCTGACCGCGGACAGTGCCGCGGGCCGGTTGACCGTCGAGGCGGGGCGCTCGAACTTTTCTCTGGCGACACTGCCGCGCGAGGATTTCCCGGTCATGGCGACCTCGGAATACGACACCAATTTCTCGGCCCCCTCTGCTGCGCTGCGACGGCTGTTTGACAAGTCCAAATTCGCCATTTCGACCGAAGAGACCCGGTATTACCTGAATGGCGTCTACTTGCATGTAGCCGATGCAGATGGCGGCCGCATCCTGCGCTGTGTGGCCACTGACGGGCACCGCCTGGCGCGCATTGACGCCGATCTGCCGGACGGCGCCGCCGAGATGCCCGGCGTCATCGTGCCGCGCAAGACCGTGGGCGAACTGCGCAAGCTGCTGGAAGACGACGATGTGGCCATTGCCGTGTCGGTCAGCGAGACCAAGATCCGCTTTGCCACGCCCGATATCATGCTGACATCCAAGGTGATCGACGGCACGTTTCCGGATTACACCCGGGTCATCCCGCAGGGAAACACCCGCCGGCTTGAGGTCGATGCCGCCGAATTCGCCCAGGCGGTGGACCGGGTCGCCACGGTCTCGTCGGAACGCTCGCGCGCGGTCAAGCTGCAACTGGACGAGGACCGGCTGGTGCTGTCGGTCAACGCACCCGACAGTGGTGCCGCCGAAGAGGAACTGGCCGTGGCCTATGGCGACGAGCGGCTGGAAATCGGGTTCAACGCGAAATACCTGCTGGAAATCGCCAGCCAGGTAGACCGGGAAAACGCGGTCTTCATGTTCAATTCCTCGGGCGATCCAACCCTGATGCGTGAAGGCAACGACCAGAGCGCGGTCTATGTCGTCATGCCGATGCGCGTCTGACCCGCGCTGGACGGAATGACACGGAGCGCCTGCGATCCGATCGGAAAGATGCGGCGGGCATGTCTCTGGCCCTGACGCAACTGACGCTGTCACATTTCCGCTCGCACAAGGCCGCGCGTCTGCGCACGGACGCCCGTCCGGTGGCGATCCACGGCCCCAACGGCGCGGGCAAGACCAACATTCTCGAAGCGGTGTCGCTGTTGTCGCCCGGTCGCGGGCTGCGCCGTGCCAGCGCCGCAGAAATGGCCCTCCGACCCGAGGCGCTGGGCTGGAAGGTCACAGCGACGCTGACAGCGGCAGGGCGGCCGCACGAGATCGAGACATGGTCCGAGACCGGCGCGGCGCGCCAAGTGCGCATCGACAGCAAGCCGGCCAGCCAGATGGCCTTGGGGCGCATAGCGCGGATACTATGGCTGATCCCGGCGATGGACCGGCTGTGGATCGAGGGGCCGGACGGTCGCCGGCGGTTTCTGGACCGAATGGCGCTCAGCTTTGTCCCCGCCCATGCCGAGGCCGCGCTGGCCTATGAAAGGGCCATGCGCGAGCGCAATCGCCTGCTCAGGGATCGGGTGCGCGACGCAGCCTGGTACGGTGCGCTCGAGGCGCAGATGGCCGAGGCCGGCCACCAATTGCACCAGAACCGCTGCGCCGCGCTGGGCCTGCTGGCCGCTGCACAGGATCAAGCCGAAACCGCGTTTCCGGCAGCGGAGCTGGACCTGGTTCAGACCGAAGGCGAGATGCCCGACAGCGCCGAGGATCTGCGCGAAGCTCTGGCCGAAAGCCGGTTTCGCGATCTGGCCGCCGGGCGCACGCTGGTCGGGCCGCACCGGGCCGATCTCTACGCCGTCTATGCCGCCAAGGGCGCACCGGCCCGCGACTGTTCCACTGGCGAGCAAAAGGCCTTGCTGGTGTCGCTGATCCTGGCCAATGCGCGAGCCCTGTCGGCACAGCTGGGCACGCCGCCGATCCTGCTGCTGGACGAGGTCGCCGCCCATCTGGATGCCCGGCGCCGTGCCGCCCTTTACGACGAGATCTGCGGGTTCGGCGCGCAGGCCTGGATGACCGGAACCGGCCCCGAACTGTTTTCCGAACTGGGCGAGCGGGCACAGATGCTGCACGTCACAGAAACCGATGGCGTGTCGCACGTGGCGGCGGAATGACCATCTCGGGGTTCGATCTGCTGTTCTATGCCGGGGCGGTGTTCATCCTGTTCCTGACCCCCGGCCCGGTGTGGATGGCGGTGATCGCGCGGGCAATGTCCGGCGGCATTGCTGCGGCTTGGCCCCTGACGCTGGGCGTCGTTGTCGGCGACATGTTGTGGCCGGTTCTGGCCATTCTGGGGGTCGGCTGGGTGGTCACCGAATTCGCCGCCCTGACGACGGTACTGAAGTTCGGCGCGGCCGCGATGTTCGTGATCCTCGGGTCTCTGACCATCCGGCATGCCGACCGCGCCATCGGCACCGAAACCCGCCTGACCCGTCCTGGCATGTGGGCCGGTTTCGCCGCCGGTGTGGCGGTGATCCTGGGCAATCCCAAGGCGGTGCTGTTCTACATGGGGGTTCTGCCGGGCTTCTTCGACCTGCGCGCGCTGACCGGTTGGGACATCGCGGCCATCGTGGTCGTTTCGCAGATGGTTCCGCTGACCGGAAACATGCTGCTGGCCGTTCTGGTGGTCCGGTTGCGGGCGGTTCTGGCCACCCCGCACGCCGTGCGCCGGACCAATCTGACCGCCGGGTTCCTGCTGATTTGTGTCGGTCTGATCATCGCCGTTACCTGACACAAAATATAGGGCATTCGCGTGACATTCGCCGCAAGAAGCCGTATGTAACAGGCAGAAAAACAATAGGATGGCCGATGTCCGAAGACGTAAACTTGCCGGAAGAGTATGGCGCGGATTCAATCAAGGTTCTCAAGGGCCTGGAGGCTGTCCGCAAACGTCCGGGCATGTATATCGGCGACACGGATGACGGCTCGGGCCTGCACCACATGGTGTACGAGGTCGTGGACAACGGCATCGACGAGGCACTGGCCGGTCATGCCGATGCGGTGACGGTTAAGATCCACCCGGATTCCAGCGTTTCGGTCAGCGACAACGGCCGCGGCATTCCCGTCGGCATACACGAAGAAGAGGGCGTTTCCGCCGCCGAGGTCATCATGACCCAGCTGCATGCGGGCGGCAAATTCGACAGCAACTCGTACAAAGTGTCGGGCGGCCTGCACGGCGTCGGTGTATCGGTTGTCAACGCTTTGTCGGTCTGGCTGGAATTGCGCGTTTGGCGCGACGGCAAGGAACATGTCGCGCGCTTTGAACATGGCGAAACGGCCGAGCATCTCAAGGTGGTCGGCGACTCGGGCGGACACACCGGAACCGAGGTGCGCTTTCTGGCCTCGACAGACACATTCTCGAATCTCGACTATTCCTTTGAGGTGCTTGAAAGGCGTCTGCGCGAGCTGGCCTTTCTGAATTCCGGCGTGCGGATCATCCTGATCGACGAACGCCCCGCCGAGGCGCTGCGCAGCGAGCTGTTCTACGAGGGCGGCGTCAAGGAGTTCGTCAAATACCTGGACCGCCACAAAAGCTCGGTGATGGACGAACCGATCTTTATCACCGGGGATCGCGACGATATCGGCGTCGAGGTGGCGATGTGGTGGAACGACAGCTATCACGAGACCGTCCTGCCCTTTACCAACAACATTCCGCAACGCGATGGCGGCACACATTTGGCAGGCTTTCGCGGCGCGCTGACCCGGACGATCAACAATTACGCCCAGTCCAGCGGCATCGCCAAAAAGGAAAAGATCAGCTTTACCGGCGATGACGCGCGCGAAGGTCTGACCTGCGTGTTGTCGGTCAAGGTGCCCGATCCAAAATTTTCCAGCCAGACCAAGGACAAGCTGGTCAGTTCCGAGGTCCGCCCCGCGGTCGAGGGGCTGGTGAACGAAAAACTGTCGGAATGGTTCGAGGAAAACCCGAACCAGGCCAAGATCATCGTCGGCAAGATCATCGAGGCCGCCCTGGCCCGCGAAGCCGCCCGCAAGGCGCGCGAACTGACCCGGCGCAAGACCGCGATGGATGTCAACTATCTGGCCGGCAAACTCAAGGATTGCTCGGAAAAGGATCCGGCCAAGACCGAGCTGTTTCTGGTCGAGGGCGACAGCGCCGGCGGCTCGGCCCAGACCGGGCGCGACCGGATGACCCAGGCGGTGCTGCCCCTGCGCGGCAAGATTCTGAACGTCGAGCGCGCCCGGTTCGACCGGATGCTGTCCAGCCAGGAGATCGGCAATCTGGTCATGGCCCTAGGCACCGGAATCGGACGCGACGAGTTCGACATTGCCAAGCTGCGCTACCACAAGATCGTCATCATGACCGATGCCGACGTGGATGGCGCGCATATCCGCACGCTGCTGCTGACGTTTTTCTATCGCCAGATGCCCGAGCTGATCGAGGGCGGATATCTCTACATCGCACAGCCGCCGCTCTACAAGGTCGCGCGGGGCAAGTCCGAGGTCTATCTCAAGGATCAGGCGGCGCTGGACGATTACCTGATCCAGCAGGGCGTCGAGGGCGCGGCCCTGCGGTTGGGCAGCGGCGAAGAGATCGTCGGGCAGGATCTGACCCGCGTCGTGGACGAGGCGCGCCAGCTGCGCCGGGTGCTCGAGGCCTTTCCGACCCATTATCCGCGCCACATCCTGGAACAGGCGGCCATTGCCGGCGGTTTCGTGCCCGGCGTGGTCGATGCCGACCTGCAGGGCACCGCTGACAAGATCGCGGCCCGGCTCGACCTGATCGCGCTGGAATACGAACGCGGCTGGCAGGGCCGGATCACCCAGGATCACGGTATCCGGCTGGCCCGCATCCTGCGCGGCGTCGAAGAAGTGCGCACTCTGGACGGGCCGATGCTGCGCTCGGGCGAGGCGCGCAAGACCGGCAGCTTTACCCAAAGCCTGCAGGACGTCTATGCCACCGCCGCGACGCTGGTGCGCAAGGACCGCAACCAGACCATCTATGGCCCTCTGGGGCTGCTCGAAGCCATCCTCGAGGAAGGGGCCAAGGGGCTCACGCTGCAGCGTTACAAGGGCCTCGGCGAAATGAACCCCGGCCAGCTCTGGGAAACCACGCTGGACCCGAACGCCCGCACCCTGTTGCAGGTCCGGGTCGAAGACATGGTCGAAGCCGACGACCTGTTCACCAAACTGATGGGCGACGTTGTCGAACCCCGACGCGAGTTCATCCAGAAAAACGCGCTGAGCGTGGAAAACCTGGACTTTTAATCAGGTGAAGGGATCCGAAATGAGCCCTCGCCCGCATCTCCAAACGGCGGGCAAGTAATGCTCTCCACCAACTTGATCCAGACCACATACGATGGTGGAACTGAAGCGGATATATTCTGACAACCCTGAAAACCGGATATGCTTATCCTGCAAAGCGGTGTGCTGGTGCATGGTTACAGAGAGCGAGGTGAAAGGTAACTTTTTTCAGAATTTGAGCTACGAGGAGCTGGCGATCATCGTCGCAATGGTCGCTGTGACCTTGGCCAGCCTTGCGGTCCTGTGCCACGTGCTGAAGACAGCAGGAAGGGATTTCGACGACGACCCGGCGCTGGCTGAGCAGTTTTGTCGAGATGCCCCATACCATCTGCTGCAGAAAGTGATGATGCCGGACGAGGCGTAGTCGTTTGCTTTGGTAGAAAGCTCATGCTTTGTACAAATGGAGCGCAGCCGATCTGCTGACATTTCGCCGGCCTGCCCCACCTCGGATAGGGCTGGTATGCCCGGAGACAACCGAAAGCACGAACTTTAGAAGATTGGCCAAATCGCTTTTTTCGAAAGGAAAAAATGTGGTTTGAATCAGATGCAGGGACGGGATCTTGCCCGCTGCGCAGTGTATCTGATGCCCGCAATCCATCGGGGTTGAACCGCAGAACTATGCGCAGATTTGGCGCAAAACTTTGGCCGGAAAGTGCCGGATTTTCTCTGGCGAATGAACAAGGGGCCCACAGCGTTGGGGGCGGCCCTCCATCAGGCTGAAGGTTCCAGCAAAACAACCGAAGAAGGGGCGGACCGCCGCGCCGCCGCATGACTGCGACGAGCCCGAATCCGCCATTGACCACCACGCGGCCCGTCAACGCTCAATTAAGTCATGACTGCTGCGGGGATGGTGTTGGGCGTCAGGCAACGCCCCACCAGCGCTTCGTCTGCTCACAGTGGTACTGGATTGCTTCTGCAGCCGCAGTGCCGTCGCGGCGCTGCACGGCATCAATGACCGCGAGGTGCTCTTCCATTGCCGAGGCGATGCGGACCTCGAGAAACGGCCGCGCGTTCTGGATAATCGCGATGCGCATCCGGTTGGCATTGTAAGCTGCAGCCAGCTGAGAGTTTTCCAGCCCAGCAGCCAGATAGTCATGCAGCGACAAATCAACCTGGATCGCTTGAGGTGGCAGGTCACTGCCAGCATTGCCGCGAGCGGCGTGCAGCAACGCCTGATGCTGTTCGCGCAGTGACGCAAGATCGTCGCAAATACCACCGGCAATCCGGCGTCGGGTCCCCTCTTGGTCCAGCACCATGCGGAAATCGAGGCATTCGCGAATGGTCTTGGGGTGCGGCTCCATCACCTGAATTCCGCGTTTGGGCAGCGTGGTGACCAGCCCTTGAGAACTGGCCTGCTTAACCGCCTCGCGCACCGCAGACAAAGGAAATTCCAGGAGCGTCACCAGCTGCGACATCGAAAGGAATTGCCCGGCCCGCAGCTGCCCGCTCCGCAAAGCAGCCCACAGGGCATCCTGGGCTTGATCCGCAAGAAGCTGGACATCCTGTGCTTTGTTCATGACCGCTCTCCCCTTCATTACCCGCAGATGCCTGAAAGTGCTATCTGAAATTTTTTATAGCCCATTTTGTAAGATACCATCTAACATGTCAGTTGCAAGCTCAATTTCCCACGCGACCAGGCGGTTTAACACATGCCGCCCGCACACTGGGCTTAAGGGAGGAAAACATGACCGCAACTGATGAAATGCATGTCGTGCATGGGGGCACACTGAACCCCGAAGGCAATGCGCTGAACCCCGTTGGCAGCGACGAGAAAACCTGGGGCTGGTTCGCCATCTTCAATATCTGGGCAAACGATGTGCAGTCTCTGTTTGGCTATTCGCTGGTGGCGTCGCTGTTTATATCATACGGCGTTGGAGGCTGGACTGCCTTTGCAGCGCTGATCACAGCCGGGCTGTTCGTGATGTGGATGGTGAACCTGTCAGGTGCGGCAGGTGAGAAATACGGCATCCCCTATCCTGTGCTTGCGCGGGCGAGCATGGGCACCCAGGGCGCCAAACTGCCAGCAGTGCTGCGGGCTACAGTGGCCGTGTTCTGGTACGGCGTTCAGGTCTATTTTGCCTCGACCGCGCTGGCACTCCTGATCCGTTCGGTCACAGGCATCAGTGGCGGGACGGAAATCCTTGGCCTCACCGGTATCGATTGGCTGTCCTTCGTCATGGTCTGGGGCTTTCACATCGTAATCTTCTGGCGCGGTATGAGCTGGGTTGAGACTTTCCTGAATATCGCGGGTCCCTTCGTCTATCTTGTGATGATCGGTCTGGTCGTTGTGCTGTGGCAGCGCTCGGATGGGCAACTCTTGGAAGCCACTGCCACAATTTTCGCCAACCCCGAGGGCACTTTTTGGACCGAAGTCACGGGCTTCATCGCAATCGTTGGCACCATGGTCGCCTACTTTGCCGCAGTTATGATCAACTTCAGTGACTTCTCACGCTATGCCAAGGATAAGCCCGCCATGATCATGGGCAACCTGGCCGGGCTTCCGGTCAACATGATCCTGTTCTCGGCGCTGGCACTGCTGACCACCGGCGGCGCGGCCGTGGTGTTTGGTGAAGAGATCATCAACCCGACCGAAATCGTCGAGCGCACCGACAGCATGCTGCTGGGTATCGTTGCTGCGATCACCTTCTTTGCCGCTACTGTCGGCATCAATCTGGTGGCGAACTTCATTCCCGCGGTGAACGGCATCGCCAATCTGGCGCCCGAGAAAATCAGCTTCCGCAAGGCGGGCCTCATCACATCCATCTTTGCCCTGGTGATCGGCGGTTTCTGGAACAGCTTCATCAGCCAGTTCGGCATCAGCGGCTTTGTCAACACGTTGGGCGCAACTCTGGCGCCGGTCTTTGGCATCATGATTGTCGACTACTACCTGCTGCGCAAAGAACAGCTGAAAGAAGATGACCTCTACAACATGGACGGCGGCATCTATCACTACGGCAATGGCTGGAACGGTGCGGCGGTGAAAGCTTTCGTGCTGGCGGCGGTTTTCTCGGTCGCAACGGTCTGGGTTCCGTGGTTCGCCTTCTTGTCGGGCTACAGCTGGGTGATTGGTGCGGTCCTGGGCGGCGTGATCTACCACGCGCTGGTCAAGGGTCAGGCAAAGTCCTGACAGCCTCCAGAAAGATCCGACCGGTGGCGCTCAGCCGCCACCGGTAGAATGTTGAAACTGAAGGCGTCGCAAATTCTTGCGATCAATTTTCGGTTTTGGATCGAAAAAATTGATGGCCCTAAATTTCCGGCCGATGTGTTTATGCGTGGCTGGCCTTAGAGGCTCTTCCCCGTGCTTTACTGGTGATTGGGAGTTCACCAGTAATCTCTGCTGCAGCAGAGAGGTCCTGTGAAAATTCGGGGTTATGCTCTGCAACAACTGGTGCACCATATGTGGAGCGAAATAGCATCTTAGGCTCAGGCCCCGTTCTTGTTTCATAGCCGGAACATGACGGTTGCGGCGAGGGCGATGGCTGACAGGAAGACCCTCGGGCAGCGGTCATAGCGGGTTGCCGCGCGTCTCCAGTCCTTGAGCCTGCCGAACATGATCTCGATCACTGCCCGGCAGGCGAAACGCAGTTGCGATGAGAGGGGATCATCACGGTCTTCTCTTCGCCGTGTTCCGCCGCCAGCCCCATCATCATCCGCGCGAAGATCCCCTTTTCGCTCCACCGCTTCCAGCGGTTGCAGCGCGTTCTCTGATTGCGACCTTGTCAAGCGTGGGCGGGTGATGTCCGTCCGGGGTCAGGGTTCTCTGCGAGGTCGCATTGCGCGCCTCATGATGGTTNCAGCGCGTTCTCTGATTGCGACCTTGTCAAGCGTGGGCGGGTGATGTCCGTCCGGGGTCAGGGTTCTCTGCGAGGTCGCATTGCGCGCCTCATGATGGTTTCCGGCGGCGGAGCGTCTCCAATGTCTTGTGCGGGGTGTGGCGCCTGGCCATCCCATACGCGACGGCGAGATCGATCAACCTCCGTCCCGTCGGGACTGCGCTCCCGGCTTCGGGCGCGGGAACT